>NZ_JBAUSA010000224.1:0-3262 GCF_049581465.1 Caballeronia sp.
CTCCATGCCCCTCCAAACACCCACCGGCATCTGGCCGGTCCTCTACGCCTACTTCGACGAACACAATCGGCTAGACCGCGACTCAATGCGCATCCAGGTCGAGCAGACGCTCGCCGCAGGCGCACCCGGCATCGTCATCCTTGGTTTGGCGACAGAAGTCAAGCGCCTGTCTCGCGCGGAACGCGAGCAAATAGTGAGCTGGGCTCGCGAGGACATCGCTCAGCGTGTGCCGCTTGCAGTCACAGTCACCGGCGACACGACCGAAGAGCAGACGGATTTCGGCAACTGGGCAATCGCACAAGGCGCGCAATGGCTGATCCTGCAACCGCCATCCGTACCGCCACAACCCGAGTCGTTCTACTTCGATTTCTTCGCGGGCGTCATGCACGGGTTGAACCGCGCAGCCGGCGTAGGCATCCAGAACGCGCCCGAGTATCTCGGCGTCGGCTTGTCGCCTGCAACACTGGCCGAACTCGCGCGGCAATGCCCAAATTTCCGCTGGCTGAAAGGCGAAGGCCCGGCAACCGTGCTGCGTGCCACCATCGAATGCCTGAGGAACGCGGGCAGCGCAATGCCCGTATTCAACGGACGCGGCGGCCAGGAATTACCGGACAACCTCCGCGCCGGTTGCGCCGGCATGATCGTCGCGCCGGATACGTTCGACCAGCAGTTGCGCATTTATGACGCGTTCACGCGCGACGTGGAAGAAGCACAACGTCTCTATCAGGACGTGCTGCCGGCGATCGTCTTCGTGATGCAATCCCTCGATGCCCTAACTTGCTATGGCAAGCGTATCGCTGCGTGGCGCATGGGATTCGATGTCAAGCACGATCGCGGAATCGCACCGGGTGGATTCGGCCTGGAATGCGCGCGACGCTTCGCCGACATGCTAGGGCCTTATGGGACCGGCCGCCGGTGAGTCAGCCAAACTCGCTAAACTCGCTCAGAGAATGGGCGAAAACAGCCGTGCAACGTGCATCGCCACGCGATGCAACGCCGGTGCGCCCAGATATTCGTCGCGGCTGATTTCCCAGGATTGAGCGAAGTCGTCAAGCAGCATTTTCTCGACTTCGCTGGCAAAGCTCCGGTCCACCGTCAGCACCATGATCTCGAAGTTGAGGCGAAATGAGCGGTTGTCCAGGTTCGCGCTGCCAATGGCGGCGGACATGTCGTCGGCGAGGACGACCTTTTGGTGCAGAAACCCGGGCCGATATCGAAAAATCCGCACGCCGGCGAGCAACGCGTCGTAGGCATAGAGCTTTGACGCAGCGAACACCACGCGATGATCCCGCCGGCACGGAATCAGGATGCGCACGTCCACGCCGCGCAGCACGGCGAGCCGCAGCGCCGAGAACACGGCTTCGTCGGGGATGAGATACGGCGTCGTGATCCAGATGCGCGTTCTCGCCGCGTTAATCGCCTCCACGAAAAACAGCGAGCACGTTTCCTGATGATCAGCCGGGCCGCTCGACAACACGAGACAGCTCATGTCCTTCGTCGACGGCTTCGACGCCGCGACTTCCGGAATCCGCTGAGTGGCCCAATACCAGTCCTCGATAAACACGAACTGAATACTGGCAACCGCAGGCCCGCGTACTTCAATGTGTGTATCGCGCCAAGGCGACAGGCGCGGATTTCCGCCGAGATATTCCACGCCAACGTTGTGGCCGCCGACAAACGCGCATTCGCCATCGACGACGACAATCTTGCGGTGGTTGCGAAAGTTGAGCTGGAAGCGGTTGACAAATTTGCGCTTGGTCGCAAACGGATGGGTCTGCACTCAGCCCGCGCGCAGTTCATCGACGTACTGATGCGGCAAGTCGAAGCTGCCAATGCTGTCGTAGAGAAAATAGACGCGTACGCCTTGCTTTGCTTTCCTGATTAGCAGATCGCGCAGCTTGAATCCGAGTTCGTCCGCCCGCACGATAAAAAACTGCACGATCACGTAGACCTTCGCGTGTTCGATAGCCTCGAAGATTGCATCGAACGTCGCCTGGCCGTTGATCAGCACACGCACGGCGTTGCCGCGCAAAAACGGCATGCCGCTCAGGCGGGTGAGCGCACGAATGGTCGGATGGCCGAGATATTCAGCGGGATCGCCCGGCGCGATGCCGCGCAAACGGGCGGCATCGTCGCCGGGGAAATTCCATTCGGCCGGATGCGCGCTCTTGCGCAGGATCTCATTCTCGAGCCGCCGTGCATCGATATAACCGGCGAACTTGCTGCGTCCAAGAAAGAGATACGGGATCAGCGTGAAGTACGGCATGGCGACGAGCGACACGGCCCACGCAACCGCGCCCTGCGAGGTACGCGTGTTGAGGACCGCATGGCACGCAGCGAGCATGCCGAGTACGTGCGCGAGCACGACGAACGTGCCGAGGTGAAGCCAGTCTTGCCACTCGAAGTGCATGTATGCGGCGGCCCCGAATCAAAGATCCCGCGACGCAGCCGGGAAGTTAAGCCGTGAAGTCGAGCCAAAAAGTGACACCGGCAAACTAAGCCGGCAAGTCGGCGGCCTGGATGAGAAATACATTGTCGTCGCCGGCGCTGGTCGAGAGCCATACCATGTCAAGTCCGCCCAGCGTCGCTTCCACGTTTGCCCGCTCATTGCCGATCTCGATCACCAGCACCCCGTCCTCGGTTAGCCACTTGCGCGCATTGCCAATTATCCGCTTCACGATATCCATGCCGTCCACACCGCCCGCCAACGCGAGTTCGGGCTCATGCTTGTATTCGGCCGGGAGAGTTTGCATCGACAGCGCGTTGACGTACGGCGGGTTCGCGATGATCACTTCGTAGCGTCCGGCTGGCAACGGCGCGAACAAATCGCCTTCGTACAGCGCGATGCGCGCGTCGAGGTCGTAGTCGTCCACGTTTTTATGCGCGACTTCCAGGGCCGGTGCCGAGATATCGACGGCATCGACGTCCGCGTTCTGGAACGCTTGAGCCGCGAGAATCGCGAGGCATCCCGAGCCCGTGCAGAGTTCGAGCACGCGTTCCACCTGATCGGGGTCCGGCACGTAAGGCTGCAAGCCGTCCTGCAACAACTCGCCAATATACGAACGCGGCACGATCACGCGCTCATCCACGTAGAAGCGATGCCCGTGCATCCACGCTTCTTTCGTGATGTAGGCGGCCGGGATGCGATCGGTCGCGCGCCGTTCGATCACCTGCATGATGGCGTCGATTTCGGTGTCAAGCAGACGCGCGTCGAGGAAGGGGTCGAGCGTGTCGAGCGGCAGGTGCAGGGTGTGCAGGACGA
>NZ_JBAUSA010000225.1:0-17864 GCF_049581465.1 Caballeronia sp.
GTGTGAAAGTAGGTAATCGTCAGGCTCCCCTTTGCTAGCTCTAGCATCCGAAAACCCCACCCCGCAAAGGTGGGGTTTTTGCGTTGGAGAATCCGAGTTAAACATCTGTGCTCACGCATCGCCATCGGCTTGGGGCGTCACATCACTCATTGCCCGCGCCACACGCACTGAATCGCCCGGCCGGCTGCCATGGCAACACGGTAAAATCCACTATCGGCTGTCTTTATCTGCCGCCATTGCAAACAGGTACCCATGCTACGTCTAAGCGAAATCAAGCTGCCGCTTGATCATTCGGAAAGCGAACTCGAGTCGGCGATTCGCTCACGTCTCGCGCTTATTCACGTCCCCGCCGACCGTCTCATCCGCTATACGGTCTTTCGTCGCGCTCACGATGCGCGTAAGCGCTCGGACATCAAGCTCACCTACATCGTCGATGTGGAAGTAACGGACGAAGCCGATGCGCTTCGTCATTTGGACAAGCAACCGCACTGCACCGTCACGCCGGACATGGCGTACAAATTCGTTACCCACGCACCCCAGCCGATGACATCGCCGAGGCCAGTCGTAATCGGCATGGGGCCATGCGGATTGTTTGCCGGATTGATTCTCGCGCAGATGGGGTTTCGTCCGATCATCCTGGAACGCGGCAAGGCGGTGCGCGAACGGACCAAGGATACGTGGGGCCTGTGGCGCAAGAACGTCCTGAACCCGGAATCGAACGTGCAGTTTGGCGAGGGCGGCGCCGGCACGTTTTCGGACGGGAAGTTGTACAGCCAGATCAAGGATCCAAAGCACTACGGTCGCAAGGTCCTGGACGAGTTCGTGCGCGCCGGTGCACCTGAAGACATTCTCTTCCTGAGCCGGCCGCATATCGGTACATTCCGGCTGGTTGGCATGGTCGAAAAGATGCGCGCAACTATTCATGCGCTCGGCGGTGAGGTGCGGTTCGAGGCGCGTGTTGAAGATATCGAGATTGAAGACGGGAAAGTTCGCGGGCTGACGCTCTCGAACGGCGAAAGCTTACGCTGCGATCACGTTGTTCTGTCGGTGGGGCACAGCGCGAGAGATACCTTCGAGATGCTCCACAAGCGGGGCGTCTATATGGAAGCCAAACCGTTTTCGCTTGGCTTTCGAATCGAGCATCCGCAAGGGCTGATCGACCGAAGCCGGTTTGGTAAGTTTGCCGGTCACAAGTTACTCGGCGCGGCGGACTATAAGGTGGTCCATCACTGTAGCAACGGGCGCGCGGTGTACAGCTTTTGCATGTGCCCCGGCGGGACGGTCGTTGCGGCGGCATCGGAGCCGGGGCGAGTCGTGACGAACGGCATGAGCCAATATTCGCGTAACGAACGCAACGCGAACGCGGGAATCGTCGTGGGGATCACTCCGGATGATTTCCCCGGTGGTCCGCTGGCTGGCATCGCGTTTCAGCGGCGTTGGGAAGAGCGCGCATTCGAGCTCGGTGGCGGCGACTATTCTGCGCCCGGGCAGTTGGTCGGTGATTTCATCGCGAGGAGGGCCTCGACTGTGCTCGGCTCGGTTGAGCCGTCGTACAAGCCCGGGGTGCGTATGACGGATCTTAGTACCGCGTTGCCGGACTACGTGGTCGAGGCGATTCGGGAAGCGCTGCCGCAAATCGATAAAAAAATCCCAGGCTTTGCGATGCACGACGCCGTGCTTACGGGGGTGGAAACGCGAACGTCATCGCCAATACGGGTTCGACGGAAGGACAATTTCCAGAGCATGAACGTCGAAGGCTTGTATCCCGCGGGTGAAGGTGCGGGATATGCGGGGGGCATCTATTCTGCGGCGATCGACGGTATCGAGGTGGCCGAAGCGCTGGCTTTGACCATCAAGTAATCGCGCCGATCTGCTTGCGCGCGAACCGCGCCGGTCACAGCGCAAGCGCCGGCAACGAAGCGGTGACCCTCGACATCACGTGATCACGCCCACCTGCCAGGGCACGAACTCGTTCTGCCCATAACCGTGCAACTCGCTCTTCGTCGCGACGCCTGAAGCGCAGTCGAGCATCGTTTGGAAGATCGATTCGCCGAGTTGATCGATGGTTGCCGTGCCGTCAATTACGCCGCCGCAGTTGATGTCGATGTCCTCCTCCTGGCGCTCCCATAGCGCCGTGTTGGTCGCGAGTTTGATCGAAGGCGAGGGGGCGCAACCATAGGCCGAGCCGCGTCCGGTCGTGAAGCAGATCAAATTCGCGCCCGACGCCACTTGTCCTGTCGCGGAAACCGGATCGTAGCCGGGCGAATCCATGAAGACAAATCCCTTCGCGTCGATGCGTTGCGCATACTCATAAACCTCGACGAGATTCGTCGTACCGCCTTTCGCGACAGCGCCCAGCGATTTTTCAAGAATCGTGGTCAGGCCACCTGCCTTATTTCCCGCCGACGGATTGTTGTCCATCGCCGCGCCATTTCGCGAGCAATAGTCTTCCCACCACTTGATACGCGCCAGCAGCTTTTCGCCAATTTCACGGCTTACCGCGCGTCGCGTAAGCAAGTGTTCAGCGCCATAAACCTCCGGTGTCTCCGATAAAATCGCAGTCCCGCCATGCCGCACGAGCCGGTCGACGGCCGCGCCCAGCGCCGGATTTGCCGAGATTCCCGAGTAGCCATCCGAGCCGCCACACTGCAATCCGACGATCAAATGCGCCGCCGATACAGGTTCGCGCTGTACACGATTGGCGTCGGGGAGCAACTCCTTCACCGCAGCAATACCGCGCTCGATCGTCTTGCGCGTGCCGCCGCTGTCTTGAATGGTAAAGCTGCGCAATGTCGAAGCGCTTGTCGCTAACCCGGCCGAATCGAGGACGCCCGAAATCTGGTTCGTCTCGCAGCCAAGGCCGACAAAAAGCACGGAGTGAAAGTTGGCGTGGACCGCGTAGCCGGCGAGCGTGCGGCGAAGAATCTTGATGCCGTCTCCGAGGGAATCGATTCCACAACCCAGTCCGTGGGTCAGTGCAATCACGCCGTCCACGTTGGGAAAATCGGCAAGCGCGTCGTGACGCTGGTCGCGGCGAAAATGATCGGCGATGGCCCGCGCAACGGTCGCGGAGCAGTTCACGCTAGTCAGGATGCCGATGTAATTGCGCGTCGCGACACGGCCGTCGTCACGACGAATGCCCATGAATGTAGCTGGGTCATCCACGAAACGGGTTTCGTGCCTATCGACGCCAAAAGCGTGGTCACGCTCGAATTCCACCATGCCCAGGTTGTGCGTGTGCACGTGCTGACCGGGCGCGATTGTGTCGAGCGCTACGCCAATGATCTGGTTGTAACGCCGCACATGTGCGCCCTTCGCAATGGCACGTGTCGCGATCTTGTGGCCCGGCGGGATCAGGCCGCTGACCACGATGCGCTCCGTATCATTGGACGTAATTGCAGCGCCCGAAACAAGTTGGCGGGTGGCAATGACTACATTGTCGTTGGGGTGAAGCCGGATGACGGCGTTATTCGTGGACATGAACGGGACTCCTTACAAAAGCGCTTTCAGAAGCATTGGCTGGTCGACATCCAACCCCAGTTGCCGGGCAAGATCGATAGCAGGCTTAAAGCGGCGTTGCTTCTTCTCCTGATGATTGCGGGCGATGTCAGCGAGCCGATGCACGAGGAACGGGTTCTCGAAGCGGTCGCGGACATCGACGAGATAGGCAAGCGCGGCGTCGTACTCGCCCAGGCCCTTGAAGACGGGCAGCACCTCGTCCTGCCATGTCGCTTCGAGCACCGCGCGCCAGGCGGGGTTGCGCATGGCATCCAGCACAGTGAGATCAAGGTCGTCGGCCGCGAACGGGTCGCTTTGCCAGAGTTCGACAAGCATCGAGTGGCCGAGATTCAGCAGTAAAAGTTTGAGACGTTCGTAGTGCGCGAGATCGTCGGTAAGCACAATGCTTTCGTGCTCGCACGGCAAAACCATGCCGGGCTGTCGTTCGATTGCCCATAGTGCGTAAGGCTCGGCGATTGCGCCGATGGGATGGATTGGTTCAGACACGATGCGGTCGACCAGCGAATTCAACCAGACGCAATCACGCTTCAGATAGGCGATGAATGCGTCGTCGGCCTGCCATTTTCGTGCAATGCCGACCACGAGCTCGCGCAGCACATCGCCGTTTCGTGAGATCAACTCGCACGGAAGCAGGCTGATCGGCGCGCCGCCCGCTTCGAAGCGGTCGTGAAGCAGCACGGCAAGCTTCGCGGGAAAGCCGCGTGGCGGCGGTTGGTTGGGCGCGAGGTGGCGCGCGGTATCGTCGTCGAAGGACGCGAAGCCGGTGTCACCCGTATTCGACACGATCACTTTTACGTCGTGCCGCGCGCCTTCACGTAACGTCGGCCAGTCGTCGGCGGCGACCCATGCTTCGGTGATCGCGTCGCAGTGAACCGTGGTATCGACGATCTCGCCGTTCTGCCTGCCGCGAATGCGCACCGGATACGCGCCGAATGCGCGCAACGCGTCGATGCGCGCGCGGCTATCCGGATTCAATGTGGTTTGCGCGACCGTGATCCGGCCAAGCGCGGCCGATGGCTCGCGACGCAACGCTTCGGTCACGAACAAGTCGACATGGGCCTGGAGAAAACGACTGGTGCCAAACTGCAGGATTGGATTGCTCATGCTTGGCCCCGTTCAGCACTCGACCAGCGCCTTGATAACGCCCGCCGATGGATCGAGTAACCAGGGAAATTGCTCCGGCAGATTGCTGAGTTGAAGCGTGTGCGTGTTGAGCGCTTCGGTCGGAATGAGGCCGGCACGCATGGCTTCGAGCACGGTTTCGAAGTCGTCGGGCGTAGCGTTGCGGCTCGCGAGCAGCGTGGTTTCACGCTTGTGAAATTCAGGATCGGCGAACGAAATGCGGTCGCGAACAATCGATATCAGCACGTATTTCCCGCCATGTGCGACGAATTCCAGGCCGCGTTCCATCGCGTTGATGTTGCCGGTGGCATCGAAGACGACATCGAAGAACTCTTGATCGGTGATCTCGGCGAGGCGTTTCGCGTCGGTCGCCAGTTCCGTTGTGTCCAGATGAACCGCGTGATCGACCCGCAATTGCGTCTCGCAGAATTGCAAGCGATCGGTTCGGCCATCGAGCACGGTCACTTGCGCGCCGCGCAGTTTGGCGAAAATGAGCGCGGCCATTCCGATCGGCCCGGCGCCGACCACGAGCGCGCGCTGCTTTGGCTGGACGTCGGCGCGCGCAACGGCATGCGCACCGATGGCGAGGAATTCGATCATCGCGGCTTGATCGAGCGTGACGCCTTCCGCCTTGAACACGAACGCTTGGGGCACAGCGAGTTGCTCGGCCATGCCACCGTCCGCGTGAACCCCAAGCACGCGGATATTCACGCAACAGTTCGGCTTCTTCGCCCGGCATGCAATACATTTGCCGCAGGCCAGATACGGCATCACATAGACCTGATCGCCTTTCGCGACCCTCGCGCCCGCCGGCGCCGATTCGACGATTCCCGACAATTCATGGCCCATCACGCGCGGATAGGCAAGAAAAGGCTGATTTCCGGTGAAAATATGCAAATCTGTTCCACAGACGCCGACGCGCTTGATGCGAATCAGAACATCGTCGATACCGGGTTTCGGCGCCGGACGATCAGTCAGTACAAGCGTGCCAGGTTGTTCGCAGATGACAGTTTTCATAGGTTCGCGCATGGATTTTGGTCTTACCAGTGTGCATAATAATTTCCTCAACACAAAGTGGTCAAGCCAATTTACTGACAATGCGGGTTTGGCCTGACCAGAGGCGGTCGTTAAACTCGTCGTCTGGTTTCAAACGCAACGCAAAAATTGAAAGGACCTGAAGTGGCTGTCAAACCTGCCGAGGCGCGTCGCCTGTATCTACAGATCGCCGATAAACTGCGCACGCTGATCGAACAAAAAGGATTGGCGCCGAACGATCGCCTGCCGTCGGAGCGTGAACTGGCGCTGATGTTAGGGGTGTCGCGGCCTTCCATACGCGAGGCGCTCGTCGCGCTTGAACTCGAAGGGCGCGTTGAGATCCGGATGGGCTCGGGCGTGTATATCTGCGCGGCGCCGTCGCCTGATGCGCTTGCAGGCTTCGAGGAAACCGACCCCGGCGAGAGTCCGCTCGAAATCATGACGGCGCGCATGGTGATAGAAGGGGCTATTGCGGCAAGCGTCGCGCCGTTCGGGAAGCCGAAAGCGCTGAAAGCGTTACGCGAGCTTTACGAAGGCATGGCCCGCGATGTAGCCAACGGGCAACTTCCGACCACCGCCGATCGTGCTTTTCATCTGGCCGTCGCGCAGATGTCAGGCAATGACGTACTGGTGCGCACAGTCGCCGGCCTTTTCGACGAACGGCATAGTCCGCTGTCATCGACGCTACGAGGGCATTTCGAGGGGGAAGAAACGTGGCTGGCTGCGTTAGCCGAGCACAAGGACGTTCTGGAAGCGCTGGAGGCACGTGACGCCATTCAGGCACAGGCTTCAATGCAACGGCATCTGAAAGCGTCGTACGAGCGGTTGATGACGCGCCGCGAACGGTGAACTCCAGATTCGGGCCAAAACCAAGCCAAAACCGGGGCCGAAGCCCAAGCCTGAATCGGGCCAGCGAGCGCCGGCCCGGCACACCGGCTTCATCCGGGATAGGCTTCGTCTACTTTCAGCCCAGCCAGCTTGAAAATCACCCGCAACGTTTGCGGGGCAATTTCGCGGCGTGACGCGAGCGTGGTCAGGACGAAATCCATCACCTTCGCGTACTTGAGCATGGTCAGGCACGTTTCGATGTCAGTGTTGCCGTCGCGCATGACTTCTGCGAGCCGCAGCATTTCGCCGGAGATCTCCCGCGCCATTTCGAGTTCAATCTGCTGTTTCTCGCTCCATGCGGGCATCGCGGTGAGCTTGGTGAGCATTTCCTGGAATTGCTGCTCTGCTTTTTGGTCTTTGATCGGGTCCATAGCCGTCCTCATTTCGTTCGCGCGCTTCTTAGAGGAGCCGCGCTGTGTGTGTTGGGTGTTACGCAACAAGGCTGCGTGCCAGTGAAACATCCGATGTCCTGCCTGGTTTCCCGCCCTCTGGCATGCGTTGCCAAAGTGGTCGAATCATCCCGCCTGCCTTGCTGCCGAGCGTGCTGCGTGGAAAACGTTGCGGCTGGCGCCGCGTCTCGAGTTTTTCCGTCCCGTTGGTTGTCCAGCTCTCATGCACGAATTGTTCCATCCGACGCTGCATTCGTCTGCAATTTCCGGATCAATGAGACGTGCGGAGCATTTTTGCGCTTTTAGGTAAACTCACCGGTTTGGAGCGTTCGTACCAGCGGTTAGCGCACACTTCCCGCCCAATTTTCCTGCACACCCCGAATGCAGTTCACTACGGTATCCCGAAGATGTCCAAGAAGTCACGGACGCTCGACGCGTCCACTGAATCATCAGATTTAACCGATAAAAAGTCGAACGAAAAGCACGAAATTCGTCCAGGCCAGTCCCTCGAACTACTCAAGGAACTGCACATCCTGACGCGCGACGGAAAGATGAATCAGGACAGCCGTCGAAAGTTGAAACAGGTCTACCACTTGTTTCAGTTCATCGAACCGTTGCTGGCG
Source organism: Caballeronia sp. (assembly GCF_049581465.1). Taxonomy (GTDB): domain Bacteria; phylum Pseudomonadota; class Gammaproteobacteria; order Burkholderiales; family Burkholderiaceae; genus Caballeronia. Next base: position 7,577 of record NZ_JBAUSA010000225.1, read on the forward strand.
GAAATCCATGAGCGTCAAGGAAATCTGACGCTGGTCGATCATGGCGCGGGCAAGTCTTACCTTGGCTTCATTCTCTACGATCTGTACTTCAAGGCTCTGCTCGATCGGTCACACATCTTTGGCATCGAGACGCGTGCCGAGCTGGTTGAAAAGTCCGAGGAATTGGCCGCACGACTGGGTTTCGAGGGCATGTCGTTCTTGAATCTATCGGTGGCCGAATCGATTACGTCGGACCAGTTGCCCGAGACGGTAGATGTTGTCACGGCCTTGCACGCATGCAATACGGCCACCGACGACGCCATTCATTTCGCGTTGCAAAAGAAAGCGAAGAGCATCGTGGTCGTGCCGTGCTGCCAGGCCGAAGTTGCGACGGTCTTGCGCAAGAACAAGGGTCATTCGCTGTCAAAAAACGTGCTTGTGGAAATGTGGCGGCATCCGTTGCACACGCGCGAGTTCGGCAGTCAGATCACGAACGTGTTGCGCTGCCTGCAACTCGAATCGCATGGGTATCAGGTAACCGTGACCGAGCTTGTCGGCTGGGAGCATTCGATGAAAAACGAGTTGATCGTTGCGCAATTCAAGGATCTGCCGCGCGGGAAGCCCGCGCAGCGTCTCTCCGATGTCCTCGAAACGCTCGGTCTCGACGAAATGCGCGAGCGCTTCTTTACGACTTGACGCCGCGCATGATGCCGCGCCAGCCGTCGATGCCCAGCCTGCGCAGCGTCGCCATGTTGCGCTCGTAGATATCGGCGGCGTCGGGGAACGCCTCGACAGCGCGTTCTATGCTCGCTTCGCGCAGCAAGTGGAAGATCGGATAGGGCGCGCGATTCGTGTAGTTTTCTATGTCGCCGGGTGCGGTGTCATCGAATTGATAGTCCGGATGGAAGCTCGCGATTTGCAACTCGCCTTGCAGCCTGAGTTGTTTGAGCAGGATATCGGCGAAGTGAAGGGCGTCGTTGTAGTCCGAGAAATGCTCAAGCGCGTGCGGGACAATCAGCAACGTAGTGTCAATTTCCTCGGCATCGCTTTCGGCCAGGAACTCCAGTTCCGTTTCGAGATCCGTGAGCACGGCTTCGAGCCCCTGCGCCTCGCTGACCACGTAGCGAATCTGGTTCTTCACGTGCACCGCCTTCGCAAACGGACACAAATTCAGTCCGATCACCGCGCGAGTAAGCCATTGTCGAGTCGCTTCGATAATCGCTTCGTTCATGTGTTCACCTTTGCATCGAAGGAAAGGTTGCTGGAAACCTCTCTGCACGCGTCCCGCACGAGCAATTCGGCTGTCCGCGCGGCGGAGCGCATTGGCCCACTCCCCGGGCCGAACGTCTGGCTCGCGGCATAAACTCCTTCCACCAGCAGCACCAGGGAATCGGCGAGAAGTTGAGGATCGTCCGCTCCCGCCGCCGCCGATAATTCCAATACCCGCGACATCAGGTATCGCTTGTTTTCTGCCACGGAGAGCCGCGCGGGATGCTCGCGATCGGCGAACTCACATGCGATGTTCACAAACGGACAACCGCGATAATCCGGATTCGATGCGCGCGCGACCAGATCCGCGATGCTCTGGACAAGTTGCCTTGCCGGCTCGCCAGGATGCTTGGCGATGCTTTGTTCTATCCGGGTCCGAAAGCGCCCGTCCATTCGTGAGAGGTACGCGACCACGAGATCGTCCTTCGATGAAAACTGCCGGTACAAGCTCATCTTGTTGACGCCGGCGCGCTCGACGACGGCATCGACGCCGACCCCGCGGATACCGTCGCGATAGAAAAGCGCTTCGGCCGCGTCGAGCAATTGTTCCCGCGCGGTGGCGCCGTCCATATGGCGTCGAGCCGGCTTTTTGTCGATGTCGGAGACTTCTTTCACTGCGCGTGCCACGGTCATATCCTCTGCGGCTGAAGGGATTCTTGACATGTTACTGATCGGTCACTAAGCTTGCAACTTAAATGTGACCGTTCGGTAACGTTCGGCAAAAAAACAATCTGAAGAATCGGAGCAGAGGATGAATTGGGCAGCGAGGCGGCTTTCTGGCCGCGTGCATTACGCGTGGATTTCCGTGGGCGTCGTGTTTCTTGTGCTGCTGGCGGCCGCCGGCACGCGGGCGACGCCCAGCGTCATGATGTTGCCGCTCGAACAGCAATTTGGCTGGAGCCGCGCGACGATTTCGCTCGCGATATCCATCAATCTGGCGCTTTACGGACTGACCGGGCCGTTCGCCGCGGCCGCGATGCAGCGTTTCGGCGTGCGTCCGACCGTGCTGGTCGCATTGGCGACGCTGGCGGGTGGTGTGGCGTTGTCATCGGCGATGACAGCGCCCTGGCAAATGATCCTGATCTGGGGCGTTCTGGTGGGCGGCGCTACCGGCGTCGCCGCCATGACCCTTGCGGCGACGGTAGTGAACCGGTGGTTCACCTCGCATCGCGGCTTGGCGATGGGCATTCTCACCGCCAGTTCGGCGACGGGCCAACTTGTGTTCCTGCCGGTGCTCGCTGCGATTGTCGAGCACTTCGGCTGGCGTCCCGTCGTGCTGACCGTGGCGGCCGCTGCGGGGCTGGCATTGCCGCTGGTTGCGTGGCTGTTGCCGGAACGCCCCGCCGATCTGGTGCTGCGACCGTTCGGCGAACCCGCCGATGCACCGCCGCCCGCGCCGGTCGCCGCGAAGAATCCAATCGCAATCGCGTTTGGCGCGCTCGGCATGGCGAGCAAGACGCGCGATTTCTGGTTGCTGTCGTTCAGCTTCTTTGTTTGCGGCGCGAGCACCAACGGGTACATAGGCACGCATTTGATTGCGATGTGCGCCGATCATGGGATGTCTGAAGTGCAGGGGGCGGGGCTTCTCGCCGCGATGGGCGTCTTCGACTTGTTCGGCACGACGTTGTCCGGGTGGCTGTCCGATCGCTTCAACAGTCGTTTGCTGCTGTTCTGGTACTACGGCTTGCGCGGGTTGTCGCTCCTGTTCCTGCCGCGGGCGTTTGGCATCGACTTCTACGGGTTGCCGATTTTCGCGCTGTTCTACGGCCTGGACTGGGTCGCCACCGTGCCCCCGACTGTGCGGCTTGCGACCGACATCTACGGGCGCGAATCGGCGCCGATCGTGTTTGGCTGGGTAGTTGCAGCGCACCAGCTTGGCGCTGCGTTCGCGGCCCTTGGCGCGGGAATGTTGCGGGCAAGCTTGGGTACTTACACCATGGCGACCATGATTTCGGGCAGTTTGTGCATCGTGGCTGCGGGGATGGTCTTGCGAATCAACAAGGCGCCGCGTCAAGCGCAGATGGTTGCGACTTGAGTCGATCGCGCAATTTCGCCGCAGGTGTTCGCTAACATCGGCAGCGCGTGTTGCCTACCTTGGTTATTCTTACGGGTCTTGTATAGCGCGGTTGCTCAGGCAATTGCGCCTTGCCGTCCCAGCCATCAACCAGGGGTTCATGAATGAGCGGAAAAATCGCACCCATTGAAAAAATCGCACCCACCGAAGTCGCGATCCACGACCTGCTTTCCAGCCGATGGAGCCCGCGCGCCGTATCGAACGAGGCTGTGAGCCGCGAGCAATTGCATAGCGTGCTGGAAGCCGCGCGCTGGGCGCCATCCTCCTTCAACATGCAGCCGTGGCGCTTCATGACGTTCGATCGTAATCGCGACGCCGCCGTGTTCCAAAAGGCGTTCGCTACGCTGGTGCCGTTCAACCAGGGCTGGAATGCGAATGTGCCGGTATTGATCTGTGCGTTGGCGAAGACGGTGACGCCTAAGGGCGACGTCAATCGCACGGCGGCTTATGACACGGGCGCGGCTGCGATGTCGTTGGTTTTGCAAGCGCACGCGCTCGGGTTGGTGTCGCACCAGATGACCGGTTTCGATATCAACGCGTTTCGGGAAGCGTTTTCGGTGCCCGACGACGTAGAGGTCATCGCGATGATTTCGTTGGGCCACTATTGCGATCCGGGCACGCTCGATGCCGCGCTGCAGGAGCGCGAATCGGCGCCGCGTACTCGGGCGGCGCTTGGCGATATAGCCTTCGATGGAGCCTGGGGGAAGGCGTTTAAATAAAGGGAGCGGGCGGAGCAACCTTGACTCCGCCCTAACCGTGCTCCTCCCCGCCCACGGCCCCCAAAGGCCGCGCTACGTCCTCCAGCGATTTCCTTTCCGCCGACACGCCCCAAATCGCGGCAGCCACTCCCGCCAGGATCATTAACCCCGACCCGATCAGGTAGCCGGCAAACACCGCGCCGCGCTGATGCGTATCGATGAGACGGCCGAACAGCGTCGGCCCAATAATGCCGCCCAGCGCCGTTCCGAACGCGTAGAAAATCGCAATGGCTAGCGCGCGAATCTCAAGCGGGAATGTCTCGCTGACCGTGAGGTACGCAGAACTCGCGGCGGATGAAGCGAAGAAGAAAACGATCATCCACGAGAGGGTTTGCGTCGTGCTGGTCAATAGGCCTTGCTCGAATAAATAGCCGCTGATGGTCAGCAAAACGCCGGAGATGCAGTATGTTAAGGCAATCATCGGACGTCGGCCGATGACATCGAAGAGGCGTCCCAACACAATCGGTCCGAGAAAATTGCCCGCAGCAAACGGCAATACATACCAGCCGACCTGATCGCCTGGAACGTGATAAAAATCCGTCAGCACCAACGCGTAGGTAAAAAATATCGCGTTATAAAAAAACGCCTGCGCTGTCATCAAGGTCAATCCGACCAGCGAACGTCGCCGATGCGTAAAGAAAAGAGTGCGAAACACTTCGCTGAGTTTCGTGTGTGCGCGGGCGTGCAGTCGAAGCGGCTCGACCCGATTGGGAGGCAATTCCACGCCATGCTCACGAAACTTCGCTTCGATTCCCTCGACAATCTCCTTCGCTTCGTCGGCGCGATTGTGCGTGATCAGCCAGCGCGGACTCTCGGGCACCCACATGCGCATTAGCAGGATCAGGAGCCCAAGCGCAGCGCCGATCAGGAAGCACGCACGCCAGCCCCAGTCGGCCGGTAGCAACGCGGGATGGAGCAGCACGATCGAGCCCGCCGCGCCCAGCCCCGCGCCCACCCAGAACGTCCCGTTGATGGCCAGGTCGGTCCAGCCGCGTACTCGCGCTGGCGTGAACTCCTGAATGGTGGAGTTGATGGCCGTGTATTCGCCGCCAATTCCCGCGCCCGTCAGAAACCGAAAGAGCACGAAACTCGCGATATCCCACGAGAACGCGGTCGCCGCCGTCGCCGCCACGTATAAGAACAGTGTGATGAAGAAGAGCTTGCGGCGCCCCAGCCGGTCCGTGAGCCATCCAAACCCCAGCGCGCCAATTACGGCGCCGGCAATGTACGCGCTGCCGGCAAGGCCCACATCGCTATTCGAAAACTTCAGCACCGAGCTCGTTTTCAACGCGCTGGCGACCGAGCCTGCCAGCGTCACCTCTAGCCCGTCGAGCAGCCACGTAATCCCTAGGGCAGCCACAATCAGGGTATGAAACCTTCCCCAAGGCAAACGGTCCAGGCGTCCAGGCAAATCCGTCTCGATAACATCGCTTTTATCGTTCATGCGTCGGACCGGTAATGATTGAATGACCGGTCACATGAATCACCGGGCGGAAGCATTAATTACCGGCTTTCGAAGCAAAATCCATTCCGCGAGCGGGTCTTTTTGAGAGACGGTTGATGTGCTGGGCGTTACGTGCTAAAAACGCGCTCCACTTTTCGTTTGCGACGCATGGCGTTTAACGCCGCCGCCGCTCCCCTCATGACTTATTGCGCGATCGATTTCGGCACGTCGAACTCAGCCGTCGCATTGCCCGACGGGGCATCGATCCGGTTGGCTCCGGTCGAAGGCGATGCCACGACGCTGCCCACCGCTGTCTTCTTCAACACTGACGAAGACGAGCAGGCGTACGGGCGCGCGGCGCTCGCTTCTTACATCGACGGCTTCGAGGGGCGCCTGATGCGCTCCATGAAGAGCATCCTCGGCTCGCCGCTGGCGGAGACGAGTACCGATCTCGGCGACGGTTCTGCCATCCGGTATGTCGATGTCATCACCTTGTTCCTGCAGCACCTGAAGCAAAAGGCGCAAGCGGTGTCGGCGACGCCAATCACGCGCGCAGTGCTGGGCCGCCCGGTGTTTTTCGTCGATGACGACCCGCGCGCCGACCAGCTTGCGCAGAACCAGCTACAGGCCGCGGCTGAGGCCATCGGCCTGACTGACATTCACTTCCAGTTCGAGCCGATCGCAGCCGCGTTCGATTACGAAGCGCGCCTCACGCGGGAAGGGCTGGTGCTGGTGGCGGATATCGGCGGCGGCACGTCGGACTTTTCGCTCGTGCGCGTCGGGCCGGATCGGGTGCAAAAACTGTCGCGCAAAGACGACGTGCTCGCGCACTACGGTGTCCACGTGGCCGGGACGGATTTCGACCGGCGCGTGGAACTGGCCACGATCCTGCGGGAACTCGGCTATCAATCGACCGATACGGAAGGGCGCGAGGTGCCGAACCGCGTGTACTTCGACCTGGCGACGTGGCATCTGATCAATACGATCTACGGGCCGAAACGCGTCAATGAACTGCAACTGATGCGCCATCTTTACGCCGACTCACGTCATCACGACCGGTTGATGCGGGTTGTCGAACGGCGGCTGGGCCATGCTTTAGCGTCGCACGCGGAAACGGCCAAAATCGCAGTAGCAGCAGGCGGCGTGACCTCGATCGGGATGGAGGAGGTGGAGGACGCGCTGCGTATCGATTTCGACGAGCGGCAACTTATCGATGCAGGCGGCGAGGAGATGCGACGGATCGTGGTCGCGGCCAAGGAGACAGTGCGGCGCGCCGGGGTGTCGAGTCACGACGTGGACGCGATCTACTTCACGGGGGGATCGACGGGACTCGGATTCCTGTCGCAGTCGCTCTCGGCCGCATTCCCCGACGCGAAAGCTGTCTTCGGCGACCGATTGGCCAGCGTGGCGACGGGTTTGGGTATTTACGCGCGACGCGTGTTCGGCTAATCGTTAATACCTAGACGAATACAGTGTGATTTATGCGGCAAACTTAAAGTAGTTTCTCGATAATCGAAGTTAAGTGATCATGACAAAAACAAAAAACCCCGCATGGCGGGGTTTTTTGCATGCAAAACAAATCCGCAATAATACTTAGGCCGGCTTGATGTTTGCAGCTTGCTTGCCCTTCGGGCCAGTCTTCACTTCGAAGGTAACCTTTTGATTTTCCTGAAGCGTCTTGAAGCCTTCCACGCGGATTTCAGAGAAGTGAGCGAACAGGTCTTCGCCGCCGCCGTCTGGCGTGATGAATCCAAAGCCCTTTGCGTCATTGAACCATTTGACGGTACCGGTTTCCATGTTACTTGTTCCTAAAGATGTTAAATAAGCCGAAGCCCGAATGTGCATGAAAATCAAGGAAGGGGCAATGGGACCAACCGAAGTACCGTGATGGGCGAACTACGAAAGATCAATTCACTCGCCACTTGAAATCCTGCAAGAAGGTTTATACGGCGAATCAAACCCGAGGTCAAATAATATCCGACCGAAAAACAGGGTTTTTGAGACGCGGTTGTCATAGATCTTTATCTTACAAATCTTTCTGTTGGCTTACGATCGAATGGACGCGATACAGTTAGCGGCGATCGGAAGCGCTGTCAAACCGGGCATCTAACCGAAGGTCAAATCCATTCCACACCTTCAATCGCCAAACTATGCTCCCTCGATCGGGAATGCTGGCGGCAGGACCTGTGGCGCGCCGCCAGCATTCCCCGATGGGTTTTGACAGATTTATGACTAACGCTAGCGCGAGTGGAAAGCTCTATTCAATAGACCATGGGCCAGTCGGCCTGATGCTGACCGGAAGGGTCCAATATGGGCTAGGGTGGTTATTGGGCGCCTGAGAAGCGGCAAAGATTACAGGGCCGGCATCGATCATGGCTGGGATTATTGGCGCGCTGGTGATTCCTGCCATCGCGTTGACTTATGCTTAAATTGGCTCAATGTTTCCGGAGTCCGGAAGAATGGTGGGATATGCGCGTTACTCAAGGCGCACTGGTCGGCTTTATAGGCGCATGGCGAACTGGGTTGCAATTGTTTCGGTAATTTCGAGTGAAGGCGAAGCATCGATTCTATATATGAACACCTGGCCCTATGAAGGGGCGCACTCACTTTATGTAAATGAATCCTCACGCCGCCGTAGCTGTGTTTGTCGGCGCTATTGGCAATTGTGTATTTCCTGTTGATCTGACGGGGCGTCAAGTTATTCGGCCGCCATAATTCAGGTATAACAGTTTTCAAGTTCATCATTCCGGCTGCGCTTGTCCTGGGACTTATCTGACCGGTCAGCCTGGGTATCGCGTTCAGCGTAAAAGCGCTTCGACGGCTGGGGCCGGGATCTGAACGCCGCCTGTTGGGCCGAGTGCTTATTTGCCGGGCATGGCGCTTTTTTCGTGGGTGAACAGTAAGGAATTCGGCGGCTGCGGCTTATTGCCAGACGGCGTTCATGGGGTGCTGGCCGCCCTCATGGCGCTCGTGTTTTATTAATGAGGCGTTCACACCGGTTGTCGGACGCGGATCTGTAAGAGCGCGAAAGCCCTGAGGATATCCTCGCTGAAGGAGTCGCTTAAAAATCCTTACGCCGTCTTAAATAGAAAACCCGCACGAGAATCCAGCGGGTTTTTTAATTTCTTGAACAACGTAAATCACAACTTATTCATCGTTAAAAACATAATTCGTCATTGCCAGCGTTTTCTGAAATGTGCCGAGCGATTGAATATCGAGCGTGAAATTATCGCTGGCGGCGCCAAGTGCGCTGAAAATCGGTAACAAATGCTCATCGGCGGGATGCATGAGCGCAGCATGAGGCGCTCTTTTTCGGTAATCCAGCAGCGCGTCGATATCCCGTTCGGCCATGCGTTGTTCGAACCAGTCGGTGAATTCCGTCACTTTCGGATCGCCATCTTCCGGGCGCGCGGCGAAGTCCGCTGTGCGCAGGTTATGCGTGATCTGGCCCGAACCGACGATCAACACGCCCTCGTCGCGCAATGCCCTTAGAGCGCGGCCCACGCGGAAGTGATGCGCGGGGTCGAGACGCGGCTGGATAGACAACTGAGAGACTGGAATATCGGCGTCCGGGTACATCAACAACAAGGGCACCCATGCGCCGTGATCGAGTCCATGTTCGGTGACCGAAGACGCAATGCCGGCTTGCGTCAGCAGCGTCGCGGCCCGCGCGCCAAGTTCCGGCGCGCCCGGCGCGCCATAGTGAATCTCATAGAGCACACGCGGGAAGCCGTGGAAATCGTGAATGGTTTCGGGCTGCGTCGAGATGCTGGCAACCGGTTGCGCGGTGTTCCAGTGGGCCGAAAGCATCAGGATCGAGCGTGGACGTTCGAAGCGCGTCGAAAACGTCGCGAACTCGGCAGTTGGCATCGACGGGTCGATAGGCAGCGTCGGCGCGCCGTGCGAGATGAAAGTGGTCGGAAAGCGGGACATCGTGGCAGCCTCTAAGCGTGGTTGCCACGACTATAGAGGAGGACTATGAGGAGATAAACGGGTGACGGGGCAATGAATTGTGTCGCGAGTGTTGTTAATTTTGATCCTGCCGCGATTCACGAATGCCCGGCCACGAAGCCGCAATCGGCGGTCCGAGCGCAAACAAATCGATCACGCGTTCGATCGTCTGGTCGACCATTTCGTCGATGGACTTCGGCCGGTGATAGAACGCCGGAAGTGGCGGGAAGATCACGCCGCCCATCTCGGTCACAGCCGTCATGTTGCGTAGATGCGCGAGGTTGAATGGCGTTTCACGAACCAGCAGGACAAGGCGGCGGCGTTCTTTCAGGACGACGTCGGCGGCGCGGGTGATCAGGTTGTCGGACAATCCGTGCGCAATGCTCGCCAGCGTTTTCATGGAACACGGCGCGACGACCATTCCGTCAGTCGCGAACGAACCCGACGCGATGCTCGCGCCCACGTCGCGTACGTTATGCACAACGTCAGCCAGCGCGTGGAGGCTGGCTTTGTCGATATCCAGTTCGTGCTGGATATTCAGCCATCCCGCGCTGGAAACCAGCAGATGCGTTTCCACCGCGCCCAGCCGACGCAGCGTTTCGAGTAGCCGGACGCCGTAGATCGACCCGGTCGCCCCGGTGATGGCAACGATCAGGCGGCGCGGCGTCAGGCTCGAAGGCAAGCTTAAGCGGCGGCGAACAGTTGCTGCAATTCGCCTGACTCGTACATTTCCATCATGATGTCCGAGCCGCCGATGAACTCGCCGTTCACGTAAAGCTGCGGAATAGTCGGCCAGTTGGAGAATTCCTTGAT
>NZ_JBAUSA010000226.1:0-2723 GCF_049581465.1 Caballeronia sp.
GCAATGTACGGATAAATGCCAAATAGAAATTGATTGAGCATGGGTGGGTCCTGGAACTCAGTTGGCCGTGGCGGGCGGTCGCGGATGAAAGTGCATCGGCTGGGCGAGCGGCGTGGTCATTGACGGAGCAAGCAGCGGTTCGACACCGTCCGCACCGGGGCCAAAGCGTTCGAGCGCTTCGTCCATGTCGCGAATGGGTGGCTCCGTGGCCGCTTGCGGGACGACATCGGTCAACGTGCGCAACACGGTGAACACGCCCGCGTACGGACTTTCGTCGCGGGCGAGACGCTCGCCTATTGCCGCGAGGACGTGGATGGCCTCGTCGAGCAGCGCGCGAGCTTGCGCCGGTTCGATGGCGCCCAGCACTTCGAGGAACAGCGGCACGTGATCGGGCAGTTCATTGGTCGCCATGTCGAGACCGAGTCGCCGGTATTCGTCCAGAAGATCGACCATGGCCTGGCCACGATCGCGGCTTTCGCCGTGAACGTGCTCGAACAGATGCAACGAGTGCGCCGGGTTGCGATCGAACGTGGCAACGTAGTTCTCCTGCAACTCGATCAACGGATGCGTTTTCAGTAGCGCGAGAAGGGGTTGCAACGCGTCTTGCGCCGCCGGAATGCGTTTAAGCGCTCCTTCGACTTCGTCGAGCGCCACGAGCAGTTCGGGCTCCGGATAATCGAGTAACGCCGCGAGCACCGGATAGATGGAAAAATTCATGATGCCGCCTCCGTTTTCTTGCGCGATTTGGGCATATCCGCGAACACGACGCTGCCCTGAGGCTTTTTGCCGAACAGCGATCCCTCCGATACCCCGCTCGAGCAGCCGTTGCCGAACGTGAAGCCACAACTGCCCTTGTCGTTGAAGCTGTCTTCCACGGCTTCCTTATGCGACGAAGGCACGACGAAGCGGTCTTCATAGTTCGCAATGGCCATGGTCTGGTACATGTCCTCGACCTGCGCGGGCGTGATGTTCAAACCGTCCAGCAACGCCGGTTCTGCTCGGCCGTGCACGACCTCGGCGCGCTTGAACGCGCGCATCGCGAGCATGCGTTCAAGCGCGGACGTGACCGGCGCTTCGTCGCCAGCCGTCAGCAGGTTGGCGAGGTAGCGCACCGGGATGCGCAGGCTCTTCACGTCCGGGATAATCCCGTCCATGCCAATATGCCCCGCGTCGGCGGCGGATTGAATCGGCGAAAGTGGGGGGATGTACCACACCATCGGCAACGTCCGGTACTCGGGATGCAGAGGGAACGCCACCTTCCATTCCACAGCCATCTTGTAGACGGGCGACTTGCGCGCGGCGTCCAGCCAGTTTTGCGAGATGCCTTGCGCGAGCGCTTCGGCCTGGACGGCAGGATCGTGCGGATCGAGGAATACGTCGAGTTGCGCTTGATACAGATCCTGTTCCCGTTCGACCGACGCCGCTTCGCCAATCTTGTCGGCGTCATACAGGAGGACGCCAAGATAGCGAATACGCCCGACGCACGTCTCCGAACAGACGGTCGGTTGACCGGCTTCCAGACGCGGATAACAGAAAATGCACTTCTCCGCTTTGCCGCTCTTCCAGTTGAAATAGATCTTCTTGTACGGGCAGCCGGAAATGCACATGCGCCAGCCGCGGCATTTGTCCTGGTCGACCAGCACGATGCCATCGTCTTCGCGCTTGTACACCGAGCCTGATGGGCAGGAGGCCACGCACGCCGGGTTGAGGCAGTGCTCGCACAAACGCGGCAGGTACATCATGAAGGTGTTCTCGAAGGTCGAATACATTTCCTTCTGCACGTTTTCGAACAGCGCGTCACGGCCACGCGAAGAGAATTCGCCGCCGAGATCGTCTTCCCAGTTCGGACCCCAAACGATCTTCTCCATCTTCTTGCCGGTGATGACGGAAACGGGCCGCGCAGTCGGCGGTGTTTCCGACAACTTCGCCTTTTGCAGATGTTCGTAGTCGAACGTGAACGGCTCGTAGTAGTCGTCGATAGCCGGCAGGTTCGGGTTCGCGAACAGATTCGCGAGCACCCTGAGCTTTCCGCCCTGACGCGGTTCGAGCTTGCCATTGGCATTGCGTTTCCAGCCGCCTTGCCACTTCTTCTGGTTTTCCCACTCCTTCGGATAGCCGATCCCCGGCTTCGTTTCCACGTTGTTGAACCACGCGTATTCCACGCCGTCACGCGAGGTCCACACGTTCTTGCAGGTCACGGAGCAGGTGTGGCAACCGATGCATTTGTCCAGGTTCAGGACCATTGCGACTTGCGCACGGATTTTCATGATGCTGCTCCTTCGTTCAGCGGGCCTTCCAGCCACGCGACCTGTCTCATTTTGCGCACGATTACGTACTCGTCCCGGTTTGATCCAACGGTGCCGTAGTAATTGAATCCATACGCCTGCTGTGCATAGCCTCCGATCATGTGCGTGGCTTTAAGAACAGTACGCGTGACCGAGTTGTGAATGCCGCCCCGCATGCCGCTCGTTTCGGCGCCCGGCACGTTGATAATTTTTTCCTGCGCGTGATACATCAGGCACATGCCACGCGGCACGCGCTGGCTAACCACCACGCGCGCGGTCAGCGTACCGTTCACGTTGAACACTTCCACCCAGTCGTTATCGACAAGCCCTGCTTCCTTGGCTTCTGCTTCCGACACCCACACGTGCGGCCCGCCGCGCGAAAGCGTCAACATGCGCAGGTTGTCCGAGTAGGTAGAGTGAATGCCCCATTTCTGGTGT
>NZ_JBAUSA010000227.1:0-2879 GCF_049581465.1 Caballeronia sp.
GTGCCACACCACGAGCCGGCCCGCACGCGCAACCTCAGCCACGATCCTGTAGAAATCGCGCTTGGCGGCGACGTCGACACCTCGCGTGGGATCGTCGAGCAGGATGATGGGCGCCTCGGACACCAGCGCCCGAGCCATCAGCGCCTTTTGTTGATTGCCGCCGCTCAGGTCGAGAATGCCCGATGCCAGCCGGTTCTCATCAAGCCTGAGCCGTTGTGCCGACCCGCAGGTGACGGCCAGTTCGGCGGACCGCGTCACGGGTCGAAACGGCGAGCCGCAAGCGAAGCCTCCAAGCGAGATATTGGCGAGCACGCTCCACAAGGGGAACACGCCCTCGCGCTGCCGGTCCCCTGAAACGAAGCTGGCTGCGCCTTTGCGTTCTACATGCGTTGCACCACGCGTGGCTGGGCGGAAGATCTGATGCAGAAGCTCTTTTTGCCCGCTGCCCTCCAGACCTGCAAGCCCTACTATCTCGCCAGTGCGAAATTCGATCGACTGCGCACTGCCCGCCACGCCTCCGCGCAAGGTCAGGCAGACCTCTCCGAGCGCTCTGCGATGTTCCTGCGCCGCTTCGCGCAGCACGCCCGTGTCACCGCCCATCAACTTCACCAGCACCGCAACCGACGCGTCGGCAGCCAGGCCCTCCCATTCGAGGCGGCCGTTACGCAGCAGGACGACGCGCGTCGCGACGTCGACGATCTCGTGCAGCTTGTGGCTGATGAAAATGAACGCGAGGCCCGTCGCCGCCTTCGCGTGAATGTATGCGCGCAATTGCCGACTGCGCTCGAGGCCGAGCGACGATGTCGGTTCATCCAGAATCACGAGGCGCACGCCCGGCGTGGCCACTGCGCGGGCGATCTCTATCATCTGACGCTCGCCGATTGGAAGCCGTCCCGCTTCGGCGTCGACGTCGATGCCATGACCCGGAAAAACGGCATCGAGTGCTTCGTTAGCCCGCGCGCGATACGCCTTGCGCCAACCCGGCCGCGCACGTGCTGCCTGCGGAGCTTCGAGGAAAAAATTCTCCGCGACCGACAGATTCACGCACAGCGATAGCTCCTGATGAACTATCCGAATGCCGCGCCTTTGCGCCTCGCCTGCGTCGTAGGCTGCAGGAATGCCGATGCCGTCGCCGAAGTCGATCGTGCCGGAGTCGGGTGGCGTGACGCCGCAGAGCATGCGCATGAGCGTGCTCTTGCCGGCGCCATTGCCGCCGACAAGACCGATCACGTCGCAACATGCCACCGAAAGAGAAACGTCCTCGTTTGCACGTGTCGGCCCGTAGACCTTGGTGAGATTGCGCGCGGACACGACGAGCCGTGCGCGACCCTGCAGTTCCAGTGTGTTGTCGCGGTTCATGTCGGGGCTCCGAGGGCTACTTGCCAGCCAGCAGGTTCTTGTCGACCCAGACCTGCGTATACGTTGGGCTGACGATCATGCCCGACGGCCGATCGAGATAGTCCTTTAAGTTCTCCTGCGTAACGGTTGCAACCGGCATGATCATTTTCTTCGGCGGCTGCGCGCCCTTCACCAGCGACAGACTCAGATAGAACGCCGCCGCGCCGATGCCCGGCGTGGTGTTCATCGAGATCGTCGTATAGCCGTTCTTTTTGGTCTGCTCTCCCCACCATTTGATGAAGTCGGTGCTGCCGCCGCCCTCGATCACTGGCATCTTGTCGCGATACTGGCCGCCGAATTGTTCGAAGGCCTGCGCGATGCCAAAGTCATCGCTGCCGCCCTGCCCCAGCACGGCATCGACGCGGGGCAAGCTCGGCAACACGTTGGCGACGGCCGACTGCGCAACCGACGCGGTCGCCTGTCCGTACACCGTTGCGACGACCTTCACGTCCGGATACTGTTTGAGGACAGCCATCTGCGCGTTGTACATGTCGTTGTCGGGCGCCGAGCCCTTCACGCCGCGCACCTGGATGATGTTGCCCTTGCCGCCGATTTTCTTCATCACCCATTCAGCTTCTTCCTTCTTGTATCCGGTGAAGTCGAAATTGAGCTGGTAGTTACAAGGCGCGCTCGCCACCGAATCGAAGGACACAACCTTGATTCCAGCCTGGCAGGCTTTCTGGATGATGCCGTTCACGGCCGTCTCCGACGCGGCATCCACGGCAATGGCATCGACCTTCTTGAGGATCAGTTCGGCAATCTGACTGTTCTGCTGGGCGACCGATCCGTCGCCGTTGACCACGATGTAGTCGGCAATCTTGCCTTCCGCCTTGGCCTGTTTGGCGGCGGCATCGAAGGCATCGACCATTTGATGGCGCCAAGTATTGCCGTAGTAGGCGTTCGCGAGCGCAATAACAGGTTTGTCCGGCGAAGCGAATGCGGGACGAGCGAGGACCAGCACGCCGAGAGCGGCGATGAGGGAATACGACTTCATGTTTGTCTCCGGATATCTTCCGCCCAGGCGTTGCAGTGAGCCCGCGACGGTCGTTGTGATTTTTCTGTCTTGTTTGAACTCACTCTACTGAGTCGCACAAGCCATCACAATCGATATGTTCTCGACGAGATGTGATTAAATCTCACACGTAGATGTATAGTGGGTTCGCGTGATCGCCGGTCGAACGAGGTGAGGTTTTCCCTAGGAACAATCGATGCATACTCCCCGTCCTTCCCTGAATGCGCTGCGCGCATTCGAAGCCACTGCGCGCCTGCGCAGCATGACCCTCGCGGCGCAGGAACTGTGCGTCACCCATGGTGCGGTCAGCAGGCAGGTCAAGTCCCTGGAAGAAATACTCGGCGTGACCTTGCTGCAGCGCACGGCCCAATCATCGGACCCAACGCCCGAAGGATTGCGGCTCGCAGAAAGTCTATCGACGGCGTTCAGCCTCATCGAGGCGAGCATCGAGCAGCTCAAGCCCGAGCCT
>NZ_JBAUSA010000228.1:0-2687 GCF_049581465.1 Caballeronia sp.
GGAAGTCGTGCCGGGCCAGCACCTCGACGTGACCGGCGACTCCTTCGACCGGCCACGCGTGACAGCGGCCTTTGTCTTTGCCAATTATGCGGATCCGGGCGCGCACCGCGTGCGGATCGAACAGTTCAATGGCCGGCTCGCCGTGCAGCTCGACAACAACGCGTTTTCCGTATCGGCCGTGAAATGACACCGTATCCGCTTTCGAAGAAATCCATGACATCCAAGAATTCCTCACCGGCGCACGGCCGCCGTCACGCTGCGTGCTCTTCCACGCTTCACAAGGAGACTCGCGATGCATGAGCGCACCGTACCGATCGTGGATCGCGTCGAATGGTTCGAAGGCATGCTGCTCGCGCCACAGCATTTCCAGTTGATAAGCGGGCGCGTCGATTCGCTCGTCGCGTGGCAGACGCTTGCTGCGGCGCCGTTCAGTTGGGGCGTGCGGCGCGTCGTGTTCGACACTGGCCTGCTGCCTGCCGGCGTGGTGCGAGTGCTCGCACTCGACGCGATCATGCCCGACGGCACGGCCGTGTCGTATGCGGCTGAGTCGAGCCGGCACGGCAGGCTCGAACTGTCGCTCGAAGCATTTGCGGAGCAGCTTGCGAGCGGGCCGCTCGATTTCTACCTGACCTTGCCCATCGCCGGGTCGATGCGACGCGACAACGAGGTGCGGCGCTTTCGGTCGAGCGCCGGCGTGCCGGTCGAGGATGAGGTCTCTGCGGCACCGCCGGCCGACGTCCCGCGTCTCCTGCCAAACCTCACGCTGACGGCCGGCGAACTGCCGTCGGCGATGTACGTGTCCCTGCGGCTCGGTTCGGTCTACCGGGACAACGAGGTCGTGCGTCTGGGCGAACGGCTTCCACCGCTGATGGAGATCGACCGCGCCAGTCCGCTTTGGACGACCGTTGCCACGCTGCTCGGACAGCTACGCGGCAAGGCGGCGTTCGTCGCGCGGCAAACGGCGATTCCGTCCTCGAAAATCGATGACCGGCTCACCCAGCTCGAACTGAAGGACCGGCTGCGCAGCCTGCTTGCCGCGTTGCCGCTCGCCGAAGCGGTGCTGCGTACGCCTTACCTGCATCCGCTTGCGCTGTATCTTGCACTCGCCGCGCTCTCCGGCTCGCTGAGCATGCTGATGCCCGGGGGCTTGCCGCCCGTGCCGCCCGACTACGACCATGCCGATCCGCTCGCGGTATTCACGCCGCTGCTGCGTGCGTTGCGCGACGCAATTGCCGAGGTCAGCGAAGGCTATCGGGAGCACAAGTTCGAATTGCGCCACGGCGCCTTCGAGATCGCGCTGCAGCGGGAGTGGATCGGCGAGCGGCTGGTCATCGGCCTGCGCGGCCAGTCGGAGCGCGACCTGCTCGCGTGGATGGAGGGTGCGGTCGTGGGCTCGCAGTCGGTCTATGCGTCGCTGCGCAGCCGCCGGGTGCTCGGCGCGTCGCGCCGGGTTGTGGAGTACGCCGAAGAGCTGGGCATCCGCTCGGGATCCGGCTATCTGCTGTTCGAAATCCAGGCCGCTCCGGAGCTCGTGCTCGCGGGCGAGGCGCTCGTCATAAGCAATCCGAATGAAAGCGCAAGCGCGCAGCGGCCGCAGGAAATGCTGCTGTTCGTGAAGGGCTGACAGTCAAAAAAAGGTAGGCCGGGCATGGCACGTAATCGATTGGAATCCGAAGAAAACGACTTGATCATGACGCAGTTTCGCAGTTTTCTCGAAGAGCTCATCAGAGCGCAAAAACGCTTCTCCGAGGTGCCCGATGCCGACCCGGAACCCGCAGCTCAAGGGCTGAGCCGGCATCTGCTGAACCTGCTGGAAATCCAGACGCTGGAATCGCGCCGTGAAGGCACGCGGTTTGACATGGAGAACCTGGCGGACGCGCGCTACCTGAAGGCGGTGCTGGCCGACGAGATCCTGCTCAACACGCCCTGGACTGGCCGCGAACGCTGGACCGCGTATCTGCTCGAATCGACGCTATTTCGCACCAATGTCGCGGGCGACCTCGTGTTCCGCAAGATCGAGCAACTGTTGTCGGATCGCGAGCCGTCGCGCCGGGACGTCGCGCGGATCTGCCTGTTCTCGCTCGCGATGGGGTTCCAGGGCCGCTTTCGCGGCGCGGACGCGGCAGGACAATTGCGCAGCTATCGCGAGGAGTTGTACGAATTCATCTATCAGCGCCGCGCCGACCTCGGCGGGCGCGAGCGTGTGCTGGCGGATGACGCTTATGCGAACACGATTTCCCATATCGCGCCGCGCAAGCTGCGCACGGTGAGCCGCTGGACCATGCTCGGACTGGCCGCGATGGTGGTGCTGCTGGCGGTGTCGGAACTGTTGTGGCTGTGGCAGTCGTGGCCGGTGCGCGAAGCGCTGCACGGCGATGCGGTGGCGGGGGTGAAGGCATGAAGCAAGGCATGAAGCGGTTGTACAACCTGCCCTCCGCGGGAGCTCTCGCATGCTGACGAGCAACCTGTTCCTGCTCTCGCTGGCACTCCTGATCTTCGTCGTGTGCGCGGTGCTGGGCGCGGTGGTGTATTTCGCCGCGCACAATGCGCGCAGCAAGCCCACGGCCGAGCGCAAGATCGTGCGGCTGCGCGCCGATTCGCTGCGCAATGCGTTTCGCCAGGCCGTCGAGCTGATCGAAGGCAATATTGCGACGCGGGCCGAGCGCTACAACGTTCCGTGGGTCATG
>NZ_JBAUSA010000229.1:0-4191 GCF_049581465.1 Caballeronia sp.
CCCGGACGCACCGCTGGCTTACGATTCCCGTCTGAACTCGTTGCCGTCTTCGTCCGACAAATCGTCGCTCGCCAGTGCAGAGCCGATCACCGCAGGTGGAGGCGTTGCTGATTTTGAACAGCAGGGCCGTGCCTCATGGTATGGCCGGGCTTTCCACGGCCACAAAACCGCCAGCGGCGAAAAGTACAACATGAACGCCATGACTGCCGCGCATCGTACGTTGCCGCTGGCATCGTGGGTTCGTGTGACGAATCAGTCGAATCTCAAGTCGGTTATCGTCAAGATTAATGATCGTGGTCCGTACGCGCGCGGTCGCGTGATAGATCTTTCCTATGCCGCCGCAGCCATGTTGGGGATGCGAGGACAGGGTGTCGGCCAGGTAAAAATTGAAGGTTTGACGCCGCAAGAAGCGCAAGTGGAGCGCGAACAACTGGCATCGAATAACGCGAATTAATAAGATTGTTCAGGTGATAAGCAGTAGCAAACGGGCCGTTTCGACGGTCCGTTTTTTATTGCGACTTCTATTCTTCCTCACGCCCTTTTTCTTCCTCGCGCCCTTTAGTCAGCGCTAACGCACGCGTGTAAAGCGCATTTCGCGATGCGCCTGTCAACGTCGCCGCGAGTTTTGCTGCACTGCTCACCGATAGTTCCTCAAGCAGCGTCGTCAGCAACGCGTCATGAGCGTCCTCCTGCGGCGCCTCTTGCGGCGCGCCTTCCACCACCAGGACAAATTCGCCGCGTTGCCGGTTCGCATCGCCGGCTAGCCACGTTGGCCCTTCGGCCAGGGTGCATCGATGAATGCTCTCATGTAACTTGGTCAGCTCACGGGCAATCAGCAATTGCCGGTCGCCACCGAACGCATCGAGGAGTGCTTGAACCGTTTCAACTATGCGATGCGGCGCTTCGTAAATGACGAGCGCCTGCGAGTGATGCAGCAACGAGAGTAGTTGCGTTGCTCGTTGCTTGGGCTTGGTGGCAAGAAAGCCAATGAACGAAAACGTGTGGACCCACGCACCGGCCGCGCTGAGCGCAGTCGTGAGCGCGCTTGCGCCTGGAAGCGGGATAACCGGGAAACCGGCTTCGCGCACGGCATCGACAAGTCGTGCGCCCGGATCCGAAATGCCCGGCGTGCCTGCGTCCGACACGCACGCGATCCGCTCGCCGTTGCGCAAGTGCGCGATCACGTGCTCGGCGGCGCTGCGCTCGTTGTGTTCGTGCACGGCAAGCGTCGGCTTCGAGATGCCATAGCGCGACAAGAGCTGGGACGTGTTGCGCGTGTCCTCGGCGGCCACCCGGTCGACTAGTCCGAGCACGTGCAGCGCGCGCACCGTGATGTCGGCGACATTGCCAATCGGCGTCGCGACTATGTACAGCGCGCCGGGCGGGAATTGCTGGCCTTGAGCGAGTTCGGAGAGTGGAATCATGAGGGCGGGTGGCAAGCAGAGGACGTCATTGTGCCATGCGTTGCGGGACAACTTTTTAGGGGGCTGTGTGTCGAAGACAATCGGAAGCGCGTTCGAGCAGCGTGCAATGGAGTACTTGCAACGGCAGCGTCTGCGGTTTGTCGCGCGCAATTTCACGTGTCGCGGCGGGGAGATCGATCTCGTGATGCGCGAGATCGGAAGCCCGCGGGCGCTCGTGTTCGTCGAGGTTCGTGCGCGGCGTAGCCGGCAGTTCGCGGCGGCTGCGGCGAGTATCGGTGCGCACAAGCAGCGGCGTTTGGTGCTTGCGGCACAGCACTATCTGATGACATGGCGCGGTGCGTTGCCCGTGTGCCGCTTCGATGTAATCGCGTTCGATGCGGGCAGTATCGTGTGGTTGCGCGACGCTTTTCGCGCCGATACCTCGTGATACATGCACGCATGTCGAGTGACGCCGACAGCGAGTGCGGTAAACTGCCCGGAGCCTGAAACAGGCCTTGGCAGACGTTGGGCGAATTACCGTTCAGCCGTGCTTGCGCTGTATGGTTTCAGCAGTTCAACACCCAACCACCGAACCACCGCGTATTTCGCGGCCGATAACTGAGAGTCGATGCCCGTCGAACGTATCCAGAATCATTTCCGCGAAAACGCGGCCGTCCATCGCGAAGCACTCGACACGCTCGCTATTCCGATCGCTACAGCTATTGACGTGCTGTTCGGCGCGCTTGAGAACGGTTCACGCATCCTGGCCTGCGGCAACGGCGGTTCTGCCGCCAACGCGCAGCGACTTGCGACCACGCTGGTGGGAGGGTTCGAGCGCGAGCGGCCCGGCTTGCCGGCCATTGCGCTGGACGCGAATGCTTCCATGCTCACGGCCATCAGCAACGAGTCGGCATTCGAGGCGGTCTATTCAAAACAGATCCGCGCGCTCGGTCAGGCAGGGGACGTGCTGGTGGTCATCTCTACGTCGGGTAACTCGGTAAACTTGCTCGCCGCAATCCAGGAAGCGCATGAGCGCGAGATGTTCGTGATCGCGTTGACCGGCAATGGCGGGGGCGTGATCAGCGAAGTACTCGCCGACACAGACATCCATATCTGCGTGCCATCCGAGCGGGCGCCACGCATCCAGGAAGTCCATCTGTTAACCATTCACTGCCTGTGCGACGGCATCGACGCGATGCTGCTTGGCGACGAATGATCTTAAGGGGAACGAGTTGATGAACAAGACACGCGTCAAATCGACGCTGGCCAGAGTCACACTATTGGTGGGCATGTTGTCCGGAGTTGCAGTGAGCATGCAGGGCTGTGTTCTCGCGGTTGTAGGGGCGGCGGCCGGCGGCGGCGCGCTGGTCGCGACCGACCGGCGTACCCTGGGAGCGCAGACGGAGGATCGCGAGATTCAGGTCAAAGCCAAGACGCGTCTCAGCGAGAACTTGCCGGACGAGGCGCATATCAACGTGACCGTGTTCAATCGGCGCGTGCTGTTGACCGGCGAAGTGCCGTCCGAGCAGTGGAAGCAAAAAGCCGAAGAGCAAGTGCGGACCATCAACAACGTGAACAGCATCGTGAACGAATTGGGCGTTCAGGGCGCAAGTTCGTTGTCATCGCGTACCAACGACTCGTATCTCGAGAGTCGCGTGAAGGGCGCGATGGTCGGCGAAAAGGATTTGCGGGCGAATTATTACAAGGTCGTCTGTGAGCGCGACACGGTGTACCTGATGGGCCTGGTCACGCGAGAAGAGGGCACGCACGGCGCGGACGTTGCGGCGACGGTGCCGGGTGTCGATCAGGTCGTCAAGGTGTTCCAGTACATCAAGCCGGAAGATGCTCAGGCATTGACGGCGGCGGCAGCGTCGGGCGCGAGTACCCCCGCGGTCGCGCCCGCTAATAACGATGCAACCACCGGTGCGGTGCCGAATTCGTCGGTGAGTGCGACGCCGCTCGATGTGCAGGCGCCCGCGCCGGTCAAGAGTTCGGATGTACATCAGGGTAATGGGGCGGCGGTCGTTAAATGAGGCAGTGGTTTTCGATACTCGTGGTCGTAACGGGAATTAGCCAGGGCGCGTTCGCTGCGGATGCGCCTGTTGCGCCCGTTCCTCCTGTTCCTCCTGCCGATGGGATGAACATCGCGGGCAAGAATGCTTGCATGGGGTGCCATGCCGTTGACCGGAAGCTGGTCGGCCCCTCGTTTCAACAGATCGCCGCCAAGTACAGGGGCGATGTCCAAGCACCGGTGCGACTCGAGGCCAAGGTGAGGGATGGCGGCAGCGGCGTGTGGGGCGTCTTGCCCATGCCGTCGCATCGTTCCATGGATTCAGCCGATATCAAGAAGGTGGTCGGCTGGATTCTGGCAGGGGCGCCATCGAAATAGTCGGTGTGATTAATTGCATAGTTAACGGCTGTGGACCCTTGTCAGACGGTCCTGAGCCTGTGCTAGAATCATTACACGATGGGGGGGTAGCTCAGCTGGGAGAGCGTCGCGTTCGCAATGCGAAGGTCGGGAGTTCGATCCTCCTCCTCTCCACCACGAATTTTGTATGCCATTGATGGGCTTGAAACAGGGATTATCTTTTTGCAGCAAGTGCAAAGATATGCTTCGCGATAAAGCCGGCCTCGAGCCGGCTTTATCGTTTCTATGCTCTGATGGACTGGCTACTTGGGGAGCGACTGGGCTAATTGCCCTTGCCTAGCTTTAGCTTCGTCATCGTCATCCAATTTCGGCCACTGTTGCGCCCCATGCAGAAAGCGGAACAGTTCGATACGTTTTGCG
>NZ_JBAUSA010000230.1:0-13864 GCF_049581465.1 Caballeronia sp.
AAATAAAAACGCCGCCCGGTTTCGGAAGAAACCGGGCGGCGTTTTTGTTGGTCGATCAGAAAGATGGGTGGCGCAGAGCGAGAAGCGGTTGAGCCCCTCAACCCCTCACTGCGACAATTCCTTGGCCGCCTGAACCTGCCCTTCGAAGTAAGTCTGAAACGTGAGTGCCAGTCCGGTCATCAGCAGGAAAGCACCCACGAGCAACGAAAACATCACTATAAGGATGACGGTCCATCCAGATTCGCTGTGTTGTCCGGTGGCGGCATTGAATTGAGCATCCCATTTCTCATCGGGACGGAGTCCGTAAACGATCGCGGACAGAAACGCCGCCAGTAGCGAGACAGCGCCGGGGAAGGCGAGTACCCATCCGAGCATGGAAGCCCGATCCGTCGCGGCAAGCAACATATAGCCCACTGCGCCGAGCAAGATCCCGACAATATGCGCCCAGGCGAACTTATCGCGCAGGCCGTACAGATAAAACCGATGCGCGCCGATACTGCCAAAAAAGAACGCCAGCGCGGCGGTCAGCGTCTTCGATCGAAAGCGCTTGGGCGACGGTGTATCGGATAAACGCGTGGAAGGGGACGACGGATTGTTCATCGAGAGCGGGATAGGGGCAATGAGGGAGTGAGGGCGGGGGAATCGCATTAGTGCAAAAATGACACGGCATTCTACGCCGAGCCCAGAGACCTTCACATCAGGGCTGCTTATAAGTAGCCTATAAGTAAGGGCAGAGTGATGAATCCTCGGGCGAAATCATCGCTGACCGGGAGCGAGCCGTCGGCAACGAGCTGGACGGCCCCAGGCTCCTTCGCCCGTCCGGGTCATCCTTCTGCGACCGATTCCATCCAGAGCCCCGCGCCGTTTCTTCGCAAACTACGCGGCGGATAAAAAAAATTTGAGTCTCCCAGAATCGGCGGCCCTAAGCTCGCCCCGACGCCTCGAAACGCCGTTGCATGGCGCGTCGCGGCCGTTGGCAGGCCGGGACGCGCGGCGTTGCACACGCTGGGTCATCTCGATTAATCGGTTCAAGTGTTTGTTAAGACTGAGTTTTGCCGCTATAATCGCGTGTTTTGGTAGTTCCGAACCCCGGTTTTCAAGGATTTCAGCATGGTTATCATCCGCTTGGCTCGTGGCGGCTCCAAGAAGCGCCCGTTTTACAATATCGTCGCAACCGATTCGCGTAGCCGCCGTGATGGCCGCTTCATCGAACGCGTGGGTTTTTACAACCCCGTCGCGACCAAAGGCGAATCGCTGCGCATTGCGCAAGATCGTCTGACGTACTGGCAAGACAACGGCGCACAGTTGTCAACGACTGTCGCTCGTCTGGTCAAGCAATCGAAACAAGCTCAACCGGCAGCCTAAGTGGCTCCGGTGCAGTTGATCGAACGGACTGCTGGTGCCCGTTCGAATATCGCTGCCGGGATTAGCTGGAGATTTGCTCATGCCTACGCGTGATACCGGTTCAGACTCAGGTTTGTCGGCCGCGCGTGGCGGAAAGCCCGAGCACGACGAAGCCACGTTTGGCGCGTTTGTCCGCAAGCCGGCAGCGCGTCGCGTGGCTATCGACGTTTCGGGGCAAAACGCCATTGAAGCAGTCGAAAGCTTGCCTGACGACGCAATCGAAGTGGGTGCGATCGTCGACGCGTATGGCCTGAAGGGCTGGGTCAAGGTTGTGCCGCACGCGAATGCGGGGCACGGCGGCGACGCCATGCTGGCAACAAAGCGCTGGTGGCTGGTCAAGGGAGGCGAGTTCAAGTCGGCTCGTTGCCTGATGTCGAAGATTCATAGCGACACAGTCGTCGCGCAGTTCGCCGGATGCGACGACCGCGATGTCGCTTATGCGTTGCGTGGACACACGGTGCACGTGTCGCGCAGCGACTTCCCCAAGCTGACCGGCGACGACGAGTTCTACTGGGTCGATTTGATCGGCCTGGATGTCGTGAATGAAGCGGGCGTTGCGATGGGCCAGGTTGCCGGCATGATCGACAACGGCGCCCATTCCGTCATGCGCGTGGAATTCCCGGATACGGCCAAGGACGGCTCGGCTACCACGGGCGAACGGTTGATTCCGTTTGTCGGCGTGTTTGTCAAAACGGTGGATCAGGCGGCGCGCAAGATTGTCGTCGACTGGGAAACCGATTACTGATCACTGCAAGGAGAGAGCGATGCAGTTCGACGTCGTGACGCTCTTTCCCGAGATGTTTCGCGCACTGACCGACTGGGGTATTACCAGCCGGGCGGTCAAGCAGGAAAGGTTCGGTCTGCGCACGTGGAATCCCCGCGATTTCACCTCGGATAATTATCGAACCATCGACGATCGCCCTTACGGCGGCGGCCCCGGCATGGTCATGCTGGCGCGGCCCCTGGAAGATGCGATATCGGCTGCGAAAGCCGCGCAGGCGGGGCAGGGTATTGCGCGTACGCGCGTGGTAATGATGTCGCCACAAGGTCGGACGCTGGATCATGAGCGCGTGATGCAATTCGCTCAGGAACCCGGTCTCGTGGTGCTCTGCGGCCGTTACGAAGCGATCGACCAGCGTTTGATCGATCGCGTGGTGGACGAAGAAGTCAGCCTCGGCGACTTTGTCTTGTCGGGCGGCGAATTGCCCGCCATGGCGCTGATGGACGCGGTTGTGCGCCAGTTGCCGGGTGTGCTGAACGACTCGCAATCGGCGGTGCAGGATAGCTTCGTCGACGTTTTGCTCGATTGTCCGCACTACACCCGGCCGGAAGAATACGCTGGCGTGCGGGTTCCGGATGTGCTGCTCGGCGGCCATCACAAGGAAATCGAGGCATGGCGCAGGCGTGAAGCGCTCAAGAATACGCAGCAAAAGCGGCCGGACCTGATCGACCGGGCGCGCAGGAAAAAGATGCTGAGCCGTGCCGACGAGGCGTGGCTCACAAGTCTCGCTAAAGAACTGAAAGCGCATTGACGCTTTCGCGTTCGACAGCGCGACACCAGGGAGACGCGTTGCTTGGGTTTTTCAAGCGGGCGTCAGATGTGAACCCATCCTCTACCGGGGCCAAAATATGGCAAACAACTCCGGCAAGATGGCTTAAGGAGTCGGTAATGAATCTGATTGAACAACTCGAGCAAGAAGAAATTGCACGCGCGCTCGGCGAGAAGACCATCCCCGCATTCTCCCCCGGCGATACGGTGATCGTCAATGTCAACGTAGTCGAAGGTACGCGCAAGCGTGTCCAGGCTTACGAAGGCGTCGTCATCTCGAAGCGTAACCGTGGTTTGAACTCGAATTTCATCGTCCGCAAGATTTCGTCGGGTGAAGGCGTCGAGCGTACGTTCCAGACCTACTCGCCGATCCTGGCGAGCATCGTCGTGAAGCGTCGCGGCGACGTGCGTCGTGCAAAGCTGTACTACTTGCGCGAACGTTCGGGCAAGTCGGCTCGGATCAAGGAAAAGCTCGTGTCGAAAGACCGCAGCGCTTCCAAGGCGTAAGAGTCGCACAGGAAAAGCACCCTTACGGGTGCTTTTTTCATTGGTGTGTTCCAATCACCTCTCTTGACCATTCGATACTTTCGAAACGTTCCTCGTGCCTCCGACCAAGCCGTCGACTCCCCGCATTCTCGAAGCTGAAAGTCTTCCGATCGAATCGGCGGGCACCGGCTTGCCGCTTGTCCGCGAAGCGTTGCTGACGGCGGATGGATTGCGTGCGCGCTTCGGGCAGACGCTCGAATGGACGCAGGAGCCGCCGGAGGATCGGATCAAGGCGCTGGGCGGCGATCCGCGCGTGGCGGCGGTGCTCGTGCCGCTCGTGCTGCGCGAGGGCGGCTTGACCGTCCTGCTCACGCAACGCGCCCTTCATCTCTCGACTCACGCCGGACAGATCAGTTTTCCCGGCGGGCGCTACGAACCCGAAGACGTCGATGCCGCCGCAACCGCGCTTCGTGAGGCGCAAGAGGAAGTAGGGTTGGCGTCGAAGCACGTGGAAGTGCTGGGCGAATTGCCCGAGTATCTGACCGGTACGGGATTTCGCGTGACGCCGGTGGTGGCGCTGGTTCATCCGCCGTTTGAATTGCAGGCCGATGCGCTTGAAGTCGCCGAGATCTTCGAGGTCCCTTTCGCGTTTCTCATGAATCCGGCCAATCACCAGATCCGTGTATTTCGATGGGAAGGCGGGGAACGTCGTTTTTTTGCGATGCCTTTTACGCCGAAGGAAAATACGGCTCCCTATTTCATTTGGGGCGCAACGGCGGGCATGTTACGCAATTTCTATCGCTTCCTGGCGGCTTGACGC
Source organism: Caballeronia sp. (assembly GCF_049581465.1). GTDB lineage: Bacteria > Pseudomonadota > Gammaproteobacteria > Burkholderiales > Burkholderiaceae > Caballeronia. The sequence goes on from NZ_JBAUSA010000230.1 coordinate 4,260, forward strand.
GCAACGCATCTCAAGTCTTTATCTCGGGGCATTTAGTAGCGTTGTCACCAAGGGTCTCCGCGTCAACAGTGCTGTGCTATCGTTACACGAAATTCGTATAACTCGAATGTCTCGGCGCATCGCATGACTTTTTTCTCCGTATTGCTGGCTCTCATCATCGAGCAGTTGCGCGCGCTCTCGCCGCAAAATCCCGTTTCGGCGTTGCTTCAATATCATGCGGACTCCGCAGCTCGTGGTTTCGATGCGGGCAAGCAGCGGCACGGCGTTTTGGCATGGCTGGTCGTGGTGTTGCCCTGGACGCTGGCCGTCGGGCTCGTCTACTACGTGCTTTATCGGATCAACTTCGCGTTGGCGTTTCTTTGGAACGTCGTGATCGTTTATTTCACGCTGGGATTTAGGCAGTTCAGTCATTATTTCACCGATATTCACTTGGCTTTGAATAACGACGACGTGCCTCGCGCGCGGGAAGTTCTCAACGAGTGGACCGGGCTCGATACTGTCGATATGCCCGTTAGTGAGATCGTTCGCCACACGCTCGTGCATGCGGTGGTGGCTTCACATCGGCATGTATTCGGCGTTTTCTTCTGGTTTCTTATTCCTGTCGGGCCGGCTGGCGCTGTGTTTTATCGGATCGCGGAGCATTTGGCGAGATCCTGGGTTCAGCCTGCCGATGAGAGAACGCCGGCATTTTCCACATTTGCCCAGCAAGCGTTCTTTTTTATCGACTGGATTCCGGCCAGACTGACTGCGCTGGGGTTTGCCATCGTCGGGAATTTCGAAGACGCTATTTATGCGTGGCGCAATCATGCCCGCCAATGGCCCGATGCGAATGAAGGGGTTTTGCTCGCGGCGGGGAGCGGGGCCTTGGGGGCGCGGCTGGCCGGCCCGCTTGCCGAGCCGCTTAGCGTAGAGGCGTTAGCGGTCGGGGATGCCAGTCCCTTGCCAGTGGGCGATGATTGCACGCCCAGGACGTTGCAGTCCGCTGTCGGGCTCGTGTGGCGGGCAGTCATTCTCTGGATGCTGCTTTTGCTCATGCTGAGTATCGCGGTCTGGCTTTCCTAGGCATTTGCCTCGCGTCTTCGCTTCGGTTGCTGACGTTGCTCTTGGCTTAGGGCCTTGGCCTATGGTCTTCGCCTGTGAACGGCGCGCGCCGTCGGGCCATCCCCTTATTCGTCGTTCAGCGGGTCTCTCGACGTTCCACACTGCCAGCACACTGTGAACTGACTCTCGAGCGTTTCGCCGCAGCTCTGGCAACGCCAACTTTTAGCATTCCTTTCAGGACCGTTTCTAGCGCGGTCCAGTATTCCTGTCGCTAACGCCTCGTCTCTTTCGTCCATCAGCCAGATCTCCGGGGCGCACTGCTCCGCCGGGATCTCGCCCATCGCTCCGCTCAGATAGCGGTTGTGCAACTCGCACGGTATCCCCGCCATCACCAACACGTTTACCCAGTGATGCGCCGTAATCAAATTCGGTGCCCGTGTCAGCTTCATCATGCGTGGTTTCTCTTCCTTATCGAACGATCTGGCTGGCCTCGTGCACCAGCTGCGCGTATAGCCGATGACGCTCCATCCTGATCTTCTTCTGCGCCAACGCCTCCAGGATCGCACACCCCGGTTCGTGCAAATGGCGGCAGTTGTAAAAGCGGCACTTGCCCAGGTAAGGCCTGAAGTCCGCGAGCGCACGCTCCAGTTGCCCCTCCGACAAATGGTGCAACCCGAACTCCTGGAAGCCCGGCGAGTCGATCAACGATCCCCCGCCCGGTAACGGATACAGCCGCGTGAAGGTCGTCGTGTGCCGGCCACTATTCAACGCCTTCGATATCTCCCGCGTCGCCACCGCGGCATTCGGTATCAGGATATTCACCAGGGTCGACTTGCCCATGCCGGATTGACCCAGCAACAAGGTCGAACGGTTCGCGAGGCGGGCATCGAGTTCTTCATGCACGCGTTCCGGCGCAGCCTTTGCCGACAACTCCACGACTGTGTAGCCCATCTCCTGATACATCGCCAGGCGCTTGCGCGCTACTGCCAGCGGTCCTTCCATGTCGATCTTGTTCAACACGATCAACGGTTCGAGCCCATGCGCGTCGGCCGCAATCAGCGCGCGGCCCAGCAGATCCTCGCTGAAGTGCGGCTCCGTGGCGAGCACGATCAGCAACTGGTCGAGGTTCGCGGCGAATAGCTTCGACTTGAACTGGTCGGATCGGTACAAAAGATTGCGCCGCTCACCAATCTCGACGATCACCCCCTGATCCGCCGATGACTGCTCGTAAATCACATGGTCGCCGACCGCAATCTCGCTGCGCTTGCCGCGAGGAAAACATTGGAGCATCACGCTGCCATCGGCGGGGGCGACAAGATAATGCCGCCCGTGTGCCGCAATGACAGTTCCCTTGATACGCGCGCTTGTTGCTGCCTTCTTCGAGTCGCGCGGCCTCATGCGGCCAGCTGCATTAGACGTTCGATGCGCTGCGATGCCGGCGGATGCGACGCGTAAAACGCGCTGTACAACGGGTCGGGCGTAAGCGTGGAAGCGTTGTCTTCGTACAGCTTCACCAACGCGTTCACGAGGTCGCGCGGATCGGTCTGGCTGGCCGCGAAAGCGTCGGCTTCGAATTCATGCTTGCGCGAACTCAGGCTTCCCAACGGTGTCACGAAGAACATGAAAACGGGCAACACCAGCATGAACAGCACGAGCGCCAGACCGTTGTTGTTGCCGAGCAGCGATGGTCGCACGCCCAGTCCCTCGTAGAACCACACGCACTGCGCGAGCCATCCGAGCAGCGCGAGCATCGCGAGGCTGAGCACGAACATCACGACTAGCCGCTTGATGACGTGGCGCCGCTTGAAGTGGCCGAGTTCGTGCGCGAGCACTGCTTCGATCTCGTTGCCTGAGAGGCGCGCGAGCAGGGTATCGAAGAAAACGATTCGCTTGGCCGCCCCGAAGCCCGTGAAATACGCGTTGCCGTGCGCTGAACGGCGGCTGCCGTCCATCACGAACAAGCCTTTCGCGGCGAAGCCGGTCCGTGCCATCAGGTTCTCGATACGCGCGCGCAATGCCTCGTCCTTCAGCGGCTCGAACTTGTTGAAAAGCGGGGCGATGAACGTGGGATATAGGATCAACACGAGCATCTGGAACGCGACCAGGAGCACCCACGCCCAGAGCCACCAAAGCGCGCCGGCCTGGTTCATCAGCCACAGCGTGACGAAGAGCACCGGCAATCCGATGGCCGCGCCGAGCAGGATGCCCTTCGCGAGATCGAGTACAAAGAGCTTCCTGGTCATCCGGTTAAATCCGAACTTCTCTTCGATTACAAAGTGCCGGATGTAGTCGAACGGCAAATCGACAATGCCTGTGATCGCGACCACGATGGCGACCAGCGCCATCTGCCCTTCGTAGCCGCGGCCCAGCCAGTCGCTGACCGCGAGGTCGATCTGCTGCACACCGCCGAGCAGCGTCAAGGCGATCAGCAACGCGGCGCTGACCACGACTTCGATCATGGTGAGGCGTGTGCGCTCGACCGTGTAATCGGCGGCGCGCTGGTGTGCGGCTAGCGGAATGGACTGGAGGAATTGCGACGGCACGCGCAGCCGGTTCGCCGCGACATGGCGGATCTGGCGCGAAGCCAGCCACAGCTTCGTGCCGACCATGCCGACCAGCGCCACGACGAAGATCACCGAGAAGGCGAGATTGATATTGGGCATCAGCGGAAATCCGATTGAATTATGCGAGAATTATAGGTTCTTGGCCGCCCCCGCGTGCGGCCTCTTGATGCTTTCCAACGCCGACCCAACGCCGACCCAACGCTACCCCGACCGAGCCGATCCCGGCGTCGAATCCATTCAGGTTGCCCTAAATATGGCTGAATCCATGGCTGAATCCGCTTCTCCTTCCAGTTCTGCGGAGCTCGTTCGCAGCGACATGAATCTTGTGTGGCTTGATATGGAAATGACGGGTCTTGAACCCGATACCGACCGCATCATTGAAATTGCCGTGGTCGTGACGAATTCGACGCTCGACAAGCTAGTGGAAGGTCCCGTTCTGGCGATTCATCAGGATGAGACGGCGCTTGGCAAGATGGACGAATGGAATCGCAACACGCATGGCCGTTCAGGGTTGACCGAGCGTGTGCGGGTGTCGACCGTGGACGAAGCGGAAGCCACCCGGCAGATTCGCGAATTCCTCGGGCAGTATGTTCCGCCGGGCAAGTCGCCCATGTGCGGCAATTCGATTTGCCAGGATCGGCGGTTCATGGCGCGCTGGATGCCGGAACTTGAGACGTTCTTTCACTATCGCAATCTCGATGTCAGCACGCTGAAGGAATTGTGCCGCCGGTGGCAACCGGCCATATATAAGGGTTTCCAGAAGCGCGCGATGCATACGGCGCTTGCCGATATCCACGAATCCATCGATGAATTGAAGTACTACCGGGAGCATTTCTTAATTCCGGTGAGTTCCTAGGGTTCCTAGCCGGAGGGCTTGAGGGCGGATCTGCTAGCGGCGAGTGTGGGGCAAGGGTTGAGTCCTTTTGCTAGCGGTGAGTGTGGGGAGAGCGTTGAGTCCTTCTTCAAGCGTGGTCGTTCTGCTTAAGTCGGATTTTCTTGCTTATTTCTATTAGCCCCTGCCCGGGGCGGGACTTCATTTCTTTGCAAACGCGCAAAGAAACGAAGCAAAGAAACGCGTTCAAACCTCGAATACCTAAGGGTCGTCGTTGCTCATTTCAGGTTTTTGGCACGAACGTAGCACGGTCCCAAACACTTAACCCGCAGTCGAACACCCCCCTCAAGCACCAACGTCACGCACACGCTTCGCCTCAGACAGAACCCTTTCAAACCCTCCCCTCCAGCCCCCCCGGCGGAAGTGCTCCGTCTGCCGCCTTCGCCGGCCGAATCGCGCTCTTCGGTCGAAACGCGGCCACTATTTCGCCGCGCGTTTCAATATACGGTCCGCCAATCAGGTCGATGCAATAAGGCACGGCTGCGAAAATACCCGGCACGGTCGGTTTTCCGTCCGCGTCCCGGAGCCCTTCCAGCGTTTCCTTGATCGATTTCGGCTGCCCGGGCAAATTGATGATCAGCGCGGCGTGACTGTCCGTCTCGCGGATCACCGCAACCTGCCGGGAGAGAATGGCGGTCGGAACGAAATTCAGGCTGATCTGGCGCATCTGCTCGCCAAAACCGGGCATGGGCTTCGTGGCGACAGCGAGCGTCGCCTCAGGCGTTACATCGCGACGCGCCGGGCCTGTGCCACCCGTGGTCAGGACCAGATCGCAACCGACGTCATCGACCAATTCAACGAGCGCGCCCGAGATGGTCGCGGCGTCGTCTTGAATCAAGCGCGTTTCCGCTCGCCACGGCGAACTCAGCGTGCCAGCCAGCCACTCCATAAGCGAGGGAATACCCTTGTCCGCATACACACCCTGCGACGCGCGGTCACTCACCGACACCAATCCAATGATCAACTCATCGGGATGATTACGTTTGGGCGTGGTCATCTTGGTCGTCGTAGTCGTCATCGTCCGGCTCTGGGGTTTCGTCGGCTTCGTCGTCTGGGACCCCGGCTGCCGTCTTGATCCACTGGAACAACTCGCGGAAATAGCGCGGGGGCTTGGCCAGCTCGCGTTCCTTGCGGGCGTTGCGGATCAGCGTGCGGCCTTCCTGCGGGTCGACGCCTGGATGCTGGCGGATGAAATCGGTGAGGGCGGCGTCGTCGGCGAGGAGCTTTTCGCGCGTGCGTTCGATCCAGTGCAACTTGGCAGTTTCGGCGCGGTTCACGCCTTTATTTATTTCCAGCGCCGTACGGATTGCGGCCGTTTCTTCGTCGGTGAGCGAGCGCATGACGCGACCCACGAATTGAAGCTGCCGGCGCCGGCCTTCGTGGTCGGTGATGCGACGGGCGGCGCGAACGGCGTCGTCGAGCTTTTCGGGCATGGGGACGCGCTTGAGCGCGTCTTTCGGCAACTCGATTAGCGTGACGCCCAGGACTTGGAGCGCCAGCATGTCGCGCTTCAGTTGCGACTTGCTTGGGCGGTCGTAGCCGTGCTCGCTGCCATCGTTTTCGGTGGCCTCGGCAGGATTTATAGGTTGAGTGCGGGTTTTACGGTTCATCCCGTATTGTAACGTGCCGGGCAGACCCTTCGGGAAGCCAAAGGGGGGAGGCAGGCCGCAGGATTGGCCCAGTTGTGCCGGCGCCTTGTGCCGGCGAAGGCCGGGTAGTTCTGCTGACGGCGGGGCACATCGGTGGGCGTCGAAACAAGCCACTTGGGCGCTCGAGGCGAAGCGTGTGCGCGCCCTTTGAGAGAGAGGTGGGTGTTCAACTGCGGGTTAAATATTTGGGGCCGTGCTACGTTCGTGCCAAAGACCTGAAATGAGCAACGACGACACTTAGGTATTCGCGGTTTAGAACGCGTTTCTTTGCTTCGTTTCTTTGCGCGTTTGCAAAGAAATGAAGTCCCGCCCCGGATAGGGGCTAACAGTAATAAGCAAGAAAATACTACTTATGCAGAACGACCACGCTAGCAGAAGGACTCAATGCTCTCCCCACACTCGCCGCGCGCAGCACCCCCTCCACCCTCGCCCCACACGCAACGCTAGCAGCACCGCCCCAAACCTCCCCACCAGCCGCCAGCAGGCCCTCAAACCACCTCAATCACCTCGGGCAATTCCACCACCCCCGCAGGCTCCACCAGGAACCCGCTCATGCATTCACGCAAATACGCCTCGAAGCCGTCGCGAACCTCCGGATGCTGCAACGCGAGCTGCACCGTCGCCTTCAAATACCCTAGCTTGCTGCCGCAGTCATATCGCGTGCCGTAATACCGGTAAGCCAACACCTGCTCCTCCGCCAGCAACGACGCAATCGCATCGGTAAGCTGGATCTCGTTGCCCGCGCTCGGCCGCGTATTACGCAAATGCTCGAAGATGCCCGGCATGAACACGTATCGCCCGACCACACCCAGGTTCGACGGCGCCAACGCAGGCTGCGGCTTCTCCACAATGCCGGACAACTTGATAATGTCCTCCTCCCACTCACGCCCCTCGATCACACCGTACGACGCGCTATCGTCACGACGAATCCGCTCTACACCAATCACCGAGCTGTGATAGTGGTTAAAGACATCGACGAGCTGCTTCATGACCGGCTCTTTGCTGTGCAGCAAGTCATCGGCGAGAATCACCGCGAACGGATGGTCGCCGACCATCTTTTCCGCACACAACACCGCATGACCCAAACCGAGCGCGGCAGGCTGGCGAACATAGAAACAATTTACGTTCGCCGGCTTGATGCTGCGGACCACGTCGAGCAACGCGGCCTTGCCACGCGCCTCCAGCTCCGCCTCGACCTCGTACGATTTGTCGAAGTGATCCTCAATCGCCCGCTTGCTGCGGCCTGTTACGAAAATCATTTCCGTAATGCCGGCAGCAATAGCCTCTTCAACCGCATATTGAATCAGCGGCTTATCGACGATAGGCAGCATTTCCTTCGGACTTGCCTTGGTCGCAGGCAAGAACCGCGTGCCCAGCCCAGCTACGGGAAAGACGGCTTTAGTGACTTTCAGCATCGCACTTTGAATCCATAAAACGTGTTCGAAATCGGGACGAGAACGCCCGGTGAGCTATCGGCGGCACGCTCAGTCCCAGCGCTTCGCGCGGACCCGAGGTGCGAACCGTTCGAGCGCCTGCCGCCACGCGCTTTACTCCGCGTCTTCAGCGTGAGGAAAGCGCACCGGCACCGCATTTCGTTTTGACATCGGATCGTTGCGCAACGCGTCCCGATACGCCGAAACGGCTGCAAGAACCAACAGCACGGCAACACCGGCAAGTGCATGCATGTTCATGGCACACCTCTGTTCTAAATGGTTTGAGAGGAAACTATCAGAAAAAAATCGATAAATAATCAGTTGAATTAATTCGCCACGTAGTCGGTCTCTTATGGGTCACGTCGCCGAATAAATTTCCGCCGCCCCGCTTCGCCCGTGTTTCGCGCGGGTTTCGCAAAACGCCGCACGCGGGATATTTTTCGAATATTTGTAGGAGCAATATGGCCTTCCATCAGCGCGCATAACGGCGCTGGAAGGCCATGAACGGTCAGGCCTTCGTTCAACATGAACACGAGGTCTTAATGAGCGACTCCTCCCTGATCGATCCGGTCAGTGCCTCTTTGCAAACGCCTCGCGAGCGCGCGGCGGGAACGGGCTTGAGTATCGATACGAAAGACGTCGCGATTAACGCGTGGCGGGGTATCGCGGCGTTGCTCGTGGCCTACTTTCATTGCCGCCAGATCACGTGGGTCGGCATGCAGCAGTTTCACAAGAGCGCGACCGGCTTCGACCTGAACGCTTTGTTCAGCTATCTCACGCTGCCCATTGCGTGGGGTTCCGCCGGCGTGCCCATTTTCTTTGTCATCAGCGGGTACTGTATTCATCGCGGCACGGCGCGCAAGCTGCTGGCCAATCCGGCCGCGCCCTTCGATACCCGCAACTTCCTGATGCGACGCTTCGCGCGCATTTATCCCGTGCTGTTGGCGGCGTTGCTGCTGACGCTTGCCCTCGATACGTTCAGCCTGCGCTTTACGCCGGTCAGTCCGAAAATCAACCCGGTGGATCTGCATGCATTCATGGTCAACTTGCTATCGCTTCAAGGCGTGGCGGGCAAGACCTTCGGATCGAACGGCGCGCTGTGGACGCTTTCTATCGAGGTGCAGTTCTACCTGGTCTATCCACTGTTGCTGGCCGCGCGCAGGAAGCTCGGCATGAAGGCGGTTCTTCTGGGTGTCGCATTGATCAATGTCGCGTCCGCGTTCGTGTTCGAGCGCCATGAGATCGTGTTGTTCGCGTCGTATTGGTTTTCATGGACGCTGGGCGCGTGGATCGCCGAAGCGAAAGTCGCGTCGGCGGGTGCGACGAAGCTGGCGGATGGTTCGAAGGGCTCGAAGGGCTCGCTCAAACTGCAGCTTGCCGCGGTGGTTCTTGCGGCGTCAGGCTGCGTCGCGTTCAAATTCGGTCAATATGGGGCGTTCCAGTTGTGGGCGCTCGCCTTTGCCGCGTATCTGTTTCAGGCGCTCGACAGGCCGATGCGCAATTCGCTGCCGGTACGTGGCTTTTCGTGGCTCGGCGAGTTCAGCTTTTCGCTGTACGTAGTCCATTTGCCGATCTTTATCTTTCTCGGCTCACTGTTGTTCCGCTCGGCTTTGCAAACGGCGATCTGGCCTTCGTTCGCGTTTATGATCGTCCCGGTTGTCGCGGCGCTTGGCTTTTATTGGCTGGTCGAGCGTCCGGCGATGAAATGGTCAGCGGGGTTCGCGCCACGTGGGCGGCCTGGGTAGCAGGGGGGTGCTGCCCCCACAGGGGGGTGCTGCTCGCGGCGAGTGTGGGGAGAGCGTTGAGCCCTTCTGCTAGCGTGGTCGTTCTGCTTAAGTCGGATTTTCTTGGCTTTTACTGTTAGCCCCTGTCCGGGGCGGGACTTCATTTCTTTTCAAACCCTCCATGTCAGACTAGTTGTCGCGTCACCCGAATCACTTTAATACAAACATGGGGGCGGATAGCGAATGGAAGATGAAGCGTTATTCAGCGCGAACGCGGGAGTGGGCGGTCGAACAGATGATGC
>NZ_JBAUSA010000231.1:0-1569 GCF_049581465.1 Caballeronia sp.
AACGCCGCGTGCAACGGGACTGCCCAGCGTCGATTATTTTTCATTCGATTTAAGGATAGGTTTAAGACTCTTTATTTCGATAATCGTGCGCCCCGGCCGTCTGGGTCTCCAAGCTGCCTCGAAGCCCCTGCTGCAAAGCCTGCTTCAAAGGCTGCTCCAAAGCTTTACCACGCGTACGTTGCACTGTTCAAACTATCTTGTCGAAACGGGGTTTTATCGTATCCAATGACGATAGGCAAGGAGTCAGTGACGCAGATTAACCGCCATTCGCTCGATCACGCTCAATCAGCTTGTCAGCCGAACCGCGTAACATCATTTATTTAGATTTTTTTTGCCACTCATTTTTAACACCCTTTCACTACCCAGCGAGCCGCCGATGTATCTCCCCGCCTATTTTGAAGAGAATCGCCCCGAGTCCCTGCAGCGGCTGATGGCGGATCATCCGCTCGGCACGCTCGTCACGCAGGGTCCGAACGGCCTGGACGCGAATCACGTGCCGTTCATATTCGATGCGGGCCAGGGCGCGCATGGAATTTTGCGGGCGCACGTATCGCGCGCGAATCCCGTCTGGCAGGAAGTGGCCGACGGCGCAGAGGTCCTGGTGATTTTCCAGGGGCCGACGGGGTATATCTCGCCGAACTTCTACCCGAGCAAGCACGAAGCGCACAAACAGGTGCCCACGTATAACTATCTGGTGGTTCATGCGCACGGCCGGATCGCGATTCGCGACGACGAAGCGTTCGTGCGCGGGTTCGTCGCGCGCCTGACGCGGAAAATGGAAGCGGGCGAAACGGTGCCCTGGAAAATGGGCGACGCACCGGCCGACTATATCGAGACGATGCTGCAGGCCATCGTGGGCATCGAAATCGAGGTTACGCGGCTGGTCGGCAAGGCCAAGCTGAGCCAGAACAAGGCAGCGGCTGACCGGCTCGGCGCGGTCGAGGGTGTGCGGCAGCGCCACACGGAAGCCGCAACCGCGCTCGCCGACGCCATGTTCAACGCACCACCGCCGATTGAAAACACGCCTTGACCTTCCAACGATGGGAACGTCGATACTGTTCGAATAGGCCCGAAACATCGACGGGCTCGCATTCGAACAGGCCCCTTTAATCATGTCATCGACTCCGCTGGAACCCCATGAAACGCCGGCCGCCGATTTTTCCATCGGCGGGATGACGTGCGCGTCGTGCGTGCGACGGGTGGAGAAGGCGCTCGGCAAGGTGCCGGGCGTGCAGGCGGTGTCGGTGAATCTGGCGACGGAAAAAGCCACCGTCCACGCGGACGCCTCCGTCTCGCGCGACCAGCTTGTCGCGGCGGTGACCAAGGCCGGTTACGAAGCCACGTTTATCGAACCGGAAGCGGCGCCTGTTATCCAGCCTGCGAACAACGGCGAAATCGCGGCTGTGGTCGCTTCCGCGCTGCTGACCCTGCCACTCGTGCTGCCCATGCTCGGCGTGCCTGTCGCACCGGGCGCGTGGGGGTCGCTGGCGCTCGCCGGCGTGGTGCAATTCGTCTTCGGCGCGCGTTTTTATGTCGGCGGCTTCAAGGCGGTGCGCGCGGGCGAAGGCA
>NZ_JBAUSA010000232.1:0-4636 GCF_049581465.1 Caballeronia sp.
AGGCAGATGGAAGCATTGACGACTGTGCCGACGTTCATAGCCGGCGCGTGGCAAGAGGCGCTCGGCTTGTCATGTAGCCGCCTTCCCTTCGATGTCCCCGAATACGAAGTGTCCGTGACGTGGACAACCGCTAACGACGCCGACGCAGGCCTGAACTGGTTGACGTCGCTGTTCGCCGAAGCGTTCGGCGGGGCCGCCTAGGTTAGCGGGTGGTCCTGCGAGCCGAACCACCGCTAAGCGCACAAAACACCCCGTTCCTCGTCTACATACAAACACTGATTGTTCGGGCTAATTCCGCGCTGCTATTGTTCGAAGTCGCTTGTGGAAGCGCTTCCACTCAATCCCTGAAGAGGAATTCTCGTGCCAATCGAAGCACCCGTTGATCCGTTTTCCCCGCCCTCCGATTCCGTCCTCTGGAAACGCAATTTCCTGTTGGGCGCCGCCACCGCTGCGTATCAGATAGAAGGTGCCGTCGATGAAGACGGCCGGCTCCCGTCGATCTGGGACACGTTCTCGGCCATTCCCGGCAAGGTTCTCGCCGGCGACACAGGGGCTCGCGCGTGTGAGCACTACCAGCGCTGGGAGACCGACCTCGACTTGCTGTCGGAACTGAATGTGGATGGCTATCGCCTGTCGATCGCGTGGGGACGCGTGATGGACGAAGCGGGACGCCCTAACAAGAAAGGCATTGAGTTCTACAAGCGCCTTGTCGGGCGGCTTAAGGAAAAGGGACTCAAGACCTTCGTCACGCTGTATCACTGGGATTTGCCGCAGTATCTGGAAGACCGCGGCGGCTGGCTTAATCGCGACACCGTTTATCGCTTTGCCGACTACGCCGACTTGATGAGCCATGAGCTTGCCGGCCAAGTCGACGCATGGGCAACACTCAATGAACCCTGGTGCTCGGCGTATCTGGGCTATGGCAATGGCCACCACGCGCCAGGCCTCGCCAATGGCCGCTACGCCACCCAGGCGCTTCATCACCTGCTGCTCGCACATGGCACCGCCGTACCCGTCATTCGTGCCAACGATCCGGGCTCGATGGTCGGAATTGTCGCGAACGTGGGCAAGAGCTCGGCCAATTCAAATAGCGAAGCGGATGCGCGCGCCGCGCATCTGTTCGAGGTCCAGCACAACGCGTGGATTCTCGATCCGCTGCTGAAAAAATCCTATCCCAAGGATCTGTTCGAACTATGGCCGGGTACCGAGCCGCTCGTTCTCGATGGCGACATGGAGGCCATCGGCGCGCCGCTGGACTTCCTCGGCATCAACTATTATTTCCGCTCCAACGTAAAGAGCGATGGCGCGCACGGCTTCACCGAAGTGCCGCTGGAAGGCGTCGAGCGCACGCAGATGGGCTGGGAGGTTTACCCCGACGGTCTGCGCGATCTTCTCATTGGCTTTAAAGAGACCTATAGGAACCTGCCGCCGGTCTATATTACTGAGAACGGCATGGCGTCCGATGACAAGGTGGTCGATGGACGCGTGGACGATCCCCAGCGCATCTCGTTCCTGAAACGTCACCTGGCCGCTGTCGATAGCGCGGTCAAGGCCGGCGTAGATGTGCGTGGCTACTTCATCTGGTCGCTCATGGACAACTTCGAATGGGCGTTTGGTTATGAGCGCCGGTTTGGCATAGTGCATGTCGACTACGAAACTCAAAAACGCACGCTAAAACATAGCGCGCAACTAGTCGCGAAGTTCCTGGCCGAGCGCAACGCCCGCGCCTGACCGTACCTAATCGCTCGAAAGCGATGTATGCCATGACAATTGGGCACAAGGCCCGGAGGAGACACGATGAGTAGCATTAAGAAGATTGTCGTTAGCGTGATTGCAGCGGTAGCGGCAATCGGCGCCGCGCACGCCGATGAACCACTCAAGGCGAACGTGATTCACTGGTGGACGTCCGGTGGCGAATCGGCTGCCATCAAGCAGTTCGCGGACGCCTATGACAAGGCAGGCGGCTTGTGGGTTGACAACGCTGTGGCCGGCGCGGACCAAGCGCGTTCGACCGCCATCAACCGCATCCTGGGTGGCGATCCGCCCACCGCTGCGCAGTTCAATACGTCGAAGCAATTCCACGACATCATTGACCAGGGTTTGCTGAACAACGTCGACCAGGTCGCTGCAAAGGAAAACTGGGACAAGATTTTCCCGCCGTCGATCCTCTCCAGCATCAAGGTGAACGGACACTTTTACGCGGCGCCCGTGGATATCCACATGCCGGCATGGTTCTTCTACTCGAAGCCCGTGTTCCTGAAGGCAGGCATCACGAAGGAGCCAGCCAACTTCAATGAGTTCATTGGCGATCTCGACAAGCTCAAGGCGGCCGGCGTGATTCCGCTCGCACTGGGTGGTCAGGCATGGCAAGAGAAGATCACCTTTGACGCCATTTTCGCCGATGTCGGCGGCCCGGACCTGTACCTCAAGGTGTACCGCGATCGCGATGTGAACGCGGTCAACTCCGACGCATTCAAGAAGGTGCTGGTAGCGTTCAAGCAATTGCATGCCTACGTTGATCCAGGCTCGCCTGGCCGCAACTGGAACGACGCGACCGCGCTCATGATTTCTGGCAAGGCGGGCGTCCAGATCATGGGCGACTGGGCCAAGGGCGAGTTCATCGCTGCGAACGAAACGGCGGGCAAGGACTTTGGCTGCTTCCCAGGCTTCGGTCCGCGCTCACCGTATCTGGTCTCAGGCGACGTGTTCGTGTTCCCGAAGACGGACAACGCCAACGCCATCAAGGCGCAGCAGTTGCTTGCAACTGTCATGACGTCGCCCGCCGCTCAAGTTGCGTTCAGCGCGAAGAAGGGTTCGATCCCGATTCGCCCCGACGTCGACACGTCCAGCCTGGACATCTGTGCGAAGGAAGGTATTGCGATCATGAAGGACACGTCGCGTCAGTTGCCGAATCCGGAAATGCTGGTCCCGCCGGACATCAACGGTGCCTTGACGGATGCGATCACGAACTTCTGGAACAAGAACGAGTCGGTCGAGGATGCACAGAAGGCATTCGCCAGCGGGCTTAAAAGCTGATGGCCGCGACGCCCGCTGACAATAGCTTGCGTAAGCCGGCGCGTCGTGCGAAACGCAAACCGCTGAGGAAGCGGTTTGCGCTCGCAGCTTATGTCGCGATGATTCCGATGGCGCTCACAGTCGTGTTTGCGTACCTCGGCACCATGCTATGGACGTTGCGCACGTCGTTCACCAACTCGCGCACGTTTCCCTCGACAAGCTTTGCGGGCGTCTCGCAGTATGTGAGGCTTTTCAATAACGACCGCTGGATGCTTTCGCTGCAAAACATCGTGATCTACGGTGTCCTATTTATCGTTGCCTGTCTCGCGATTGGACTGCTGCTAGCGATCTTCATCGACCAGAAAGTGGTGGCGGAAGGCGCGCTGCGAACGGTCTTTTTGTATCCCTATGCAATGTCCTTCGTTGCGACTGGTCTCGTCTGGCAATGGATCCTGAACCCTGAACTCGGCATCCAGGAAGTGCTGCACCGGATCGGCTTTCCGAATGCACACTTCGACTGGATAATGGACCAGGACCGGGTGGTCTATACGCTGGTTATCGCGACCGTGTGGCAGGCGTCGGGACTGGTGATGGCGTTGCTGCTCGCGGGGTTGCGCGGCGTTGATGACGAGATCTGGAAAGCGGCGCGTGTGGATGGCATTCCGCGCTGGCGGGTCTATACGAACATTGTCATACCCATGCTCGGCGCGTCACTTTCAACGGCTTTCATCCTGCTGTTCGTGATGGTCGTCAAGCTATACGACGCCGTCGTCGCGATGACGCAAGGCGGACCCGGCACAGCCAGCGAAGTACCCGCGAAGTTCATCATGGATTACCTCTTCGGGCGTGCAAACCTGGGGATGGCGTCTGCGGCGTCCATCGTCTTGCTGGTTACCGTGCTCGCGATCCTCGCGCCGGTCTTCTACGTCCGCAGCCGTGCGCTGCGCCTGAGAGGTTCCCGATGAATTCGCCACGTCCTCCGTTGAAACGAGGCTCCCGGCTCACGCCCGCGCGCTTAGGCGTCTATGCGTTCCTGCTTACGTCGGCGCTGTTTTTTCTCCTGCCGCTGTACGTCATGCTGATCACGTCGGTCAAGCCGATGACCGAGATTCGTCTTGGCAACTTGTTGTCCCTGCCGGCGCATTTCACGCTCGACGCATGGAGCGTCGCTTGGCAGTCGGCCTGTACCGGGCTCAATTGCAACGGCATCCGGGTCGGCTTCTGGAACTCGGTGCGCATTGTCGTGCCGAGCACGATACTGTCCATTTTGATCGGCGCGGTGAATGGCTACGCGCTGTCGTTCTGGAAGCCGCGTGGTGCGGGTCTTTTGTTCGCGGTCCTGCTGATGGGCGCGTTCATCCCCGTGCAGGTGATGGTCTATCCACTCGTGCGCGTGCTGGCTTCGGTGCATCTCTTTAGCTCGTTGCCGGGCATTGTCGTGATTCACATGATCTTCGGCATGCCGGTGATGACCCTGCTATTTCGCAATTACTACGTCGCGCTGCCGCACGAACTCTTTCAGGCGGCGCGCGTGGACGGTGGTGGATTCTGGCGCATCTTCCTGCAACTCATGGTGCCGATGTCCACGCCGATCATTGTCGTCGCCGTCATCATGCAGGTC
>NZ_JBAUSA010000233.1:0-4163 GCF_049581465.1 Caballeronia sp.
GTATTCTCCCGGAGGCACGCCGAGCTGATAGGCGACGGTGTCCTGCATGCTGCTGATACGCGGGTCGGTCGGCTGATGGTCCCGGTCGAAGAACGGCACGATCCAGCCGAAGTAATAGGTGGCGTAGTAGGTGTCATTCAGCGCTGTCAATTGCGTTTCGGTTGCAAGATGCAGATGTGGATAGCCACCCCGATACAACGGCTGAAGGTGTTCGCCCATGGGCACGTGTACTTCGCACTGGTGCTGTTGGCGAAACGCTTCGATGGCAGGCATCCACGCAATCGAATCGCCGAGCGCCCATGGCGGCATGCACAGTCGGATCTTCTTGCCCGTTGGATTGAACGTATGGGAGAAAACCACACGGGGCCCATCGAATACTTCCAGCCGGAAGCGCACGTAATATTTGCGCATGCTGGCAATGACGACATTAGCTTCGACCTGCTCGTTCAAGAGTACGTTGAACGTATCGCTATCGAACATTTTGACACGCCAGCCGCTGACCGGAACTTGCACACGGCAGCCGTAGTTGAAATCGAAACGAATTCCTTCCGGGCCTTCAAGTACGGGAATTGACGGGCCTTCCGGCATTTCGGGCCTGCCTCGATTACTGGCCCTCGCGCTTTCGCTCATCTTATTGTTCTCGTTAAAAACGAGCGCCCAGCATAGACTTCTTGCCCTCTCAACTGAACTGGATAACTCTTAATTGAGACGATTGTTTTTCAATCAAGCGGTTCCTCCACCGGCACATACCGGGCAGCTTGCCTGGCGCGCGATGCGCATCGTGTTCCACTCCATGCGTAATGAGTCGAGCATCATCAGGCGTCCTTGCAGCGTCACGCCGAAGTCGCCGATCAGCCTTAGCGCTTCGGCCGCCTGCATCGTGCCGATGATGCCAACCGTCGGCGAGAAGACGCCCATGGTGGAGCAGGCGACTTCTTCGAATGCATCGTCGGGCGGAAACACGCATGCGTAACAGGGGGAATCGGGCGAACGGAAATCGAAGGTGCTGATCTGGCCGTCGAAGCGCAGCGCGGCGCCTGAAACGAGCGGAACACCGTGCCTGACGCAGGCTGCGTTGATAGCGTGGCGGGTCGCAAAATTGTCGGTGCAATCGAGGACGACGGTAGCCTGCGGGACGTGCTGATCGAGCCAGAGGGTATCAGCACGGACAGCGAAAGTATTGACGCGAACTTCAGGATTGAGCGCGGCGAGCGTTCGACGAGCCGAATCCACTTTGGACGACCCGACCGAGCCACTGACGTGCAGGATCTGACGTTGAAGATTGGTGAGATCGACGGTGTCGGCGTCGACGAGGGTTATCTCGCCAATGCCCGCTGCCGCCAGATACATGGCGGCCGGCGAACCCAGTCCACCCGCTCCCACAATGATGACGTGTGCATCGAGAAAGCGTTGTTGCGCTTCGATGCCAATTTCATCAACAAGGATGTGGCGGGAGTATCGGAGGAGCTGATCGTCGTTCATGGAAGGCTTACAAGCCAGGCGGCGAGCGCCTATCTTTCCCCCTTTCCTTGGCGTAGCAAGGAAAGGGGGGCGGCCCGGACGGGGCCAGCGCTGGCAAACGACACCAGGGGAACCGTAGTCAATTCCACGGTAGCCCGAAGTGCATTACTGCGCAGACGACGCCGCCGGCACAGATGCAGCCCCAGGCGTAGCGGCTAACGCAGGCGGTACAACCACTGGCGCAGAAGCAGACGTTTCCGGCTTGTTCTCGGCCAGCTTGCGCTCGGAAACAGACTTCGATTCTTGTACCGGCTTGCCCTCGAGCTTGTTCAGCGCCTGAGCGAGCATAAAGTCGTCGGCACTACCAAACTCGACCGGTTTGCGATCACGGTCCTTGCGGCGTTGCTCCGGCGTCTTCTTGTCATTCTGCTCTTCAAGAATCTGCAGTTGCTCAAGCCGGTCCGCTTCGCGAGCCTCTTGTTCCTTCTTCTCGTTTGGATCCTGCGTGTTCGCCAAGTGGTTGGAATAGTCCACTTCGCGCGTGACGAGTGCGTCGTCCGGATCGCCTTCCGCGTATTGATCGACCGGAACGTCAGGGCGAATACCCTTGTTCTGGATCGACTTGCCGCTAGGCGTGTAGTAGTAAGCCGTGGTCAGACGCAAGGCGGTGTCGGCCGTCATGGGCCGGACGGTCTGTACGGAACCCTTGCCGAACGTGGTCTTGCCGACGATCAACGCGCGGTGATGATCCTGCAGTGCACCCGCGACGATCTCGGAAGCCGAGGCCGAATAGGCATTCGTCAACACGACGATGGGGACCGTCTTGAAGATCTGGGGCACGTTCTTGAGCGGATCGGAATCGAACGAAGGCAGACGATAGTTCTCGTACGTATCGCGGAACGTCTGCTTCGCGTCCGCGATTTGTCCATTCGTCGACACCACGACTGCGTTGTCCGGCAAGAACGCGCCGGCCACGCCAACGGCGCTCTGCAGCAAACCGCCACCGTTATTGCGCAGGTCGATCACCAGACCCTTCAGGTCAGGCTGCTGGCGCGCGAGATCTTGCAACTTCGCCGCGAGATCAGGAACGGTGCGTTCCTGGAAGCTCGTGATCCGGATATAGCCGTAACCCGGCGCCGGAACCTTCATCTTCACGCTTTGTACGGTGATAAGCGCACGCGTCACCGTGACCGGGAACGTACGGTCGTCGGTCTTGCGGAAGATGGTCAGCGTAACCTTCGTGCCCGGATCGCCGCGCATTTGCTTCACCGCGTTGTCCAGCGTCATGCCGCGCACGGGTTTGTCGTTGATACGCGTAATCAGGTCGCCCGGACGAATCCCCGCGCGGAACGCCGGCGTGTCTTCGATCGGCGAAATGACCTTGATCAGGCCGTCTTCCGACGAAATCTCGATGCCGAGTCCGGCGAAGCGGCCCTTGGTCTGCTCCTGAAGCTCTTCGTAATCGGTCTTGTCGAGATAAGACGAGTGCGGGTCGAGGCTCGACACCATGCCCTTGATAGCGGCAGTGAGGAGCTTTTTATCGTCGACCGGTTCAACGTACTCATGCTTGATTTGGCCAAAGACTTCGGCAAACAACCGCAATTGATCGAGCGGCAGGGGCTCGGTTGCGGATTGCTGGGCGGAAGCGGAGAGTTGCAGGGTGGCGAATACGCCGGTAGCAAGTCCCGCGGCGATCAGGCCGATATTTTTCAGGTTCTTTCGCATAGAGTCTGTTGCGGTCGGAAGCGGATTAGGCTACATCGTGGTTGACTGGGCAGTATAACTGCAAGCCTCGGAGCACAACTTAAACACAGCTTAAGGATATTAAATCGAAAGCCCCGCGTCTAAACCCCTGCGGGAGCGGCAGGGCGCTCGCGTCGCCCGATTGAGCGGCGATGAGCGCCCTGAACGCAACGGGTCCATTGCCGCCACCTGATAAAGCGAAAGCCTCAGCCGGCTTTGCCCTGCTTGGCCACCGCAGCCTGCGCCGCTGCGATCGCGTCCGCGTCACCGAGATAGTAGTGCTTGATCGGCTTCAGGTTTTCGTCTAGTTCATAGACCAGCGGTACGCCGTTCGGAACATTCAGCCCGACGATGTCGTCGTCGGAAATCTGGTCCAGATACTTGATCAGCGCTCGCATGGAATTGCCGTGGGCCGCGATCAGCACGCGCCTGCCGCTTTTAACAGCCGGTGCGATGGACTCGTTCCACAGCGGCATCACGCGTGCGACCGTGTCTTTCAGGCATTCGGTCAGGGGCAACTGCTCGCGGGGCACCTTGGCGTAGCGCGGGTCGTTGAACGACGTGCGTTCGTCCGATGGGTCCAGTGCGGGCGGGGGCGTGTCGTAACTCCGACGCCACACCAGTACTTGCTCGTCGCCATATTTCTTTGCGGTCTCGGCTTTGTTCAGGCCGGAGAGCGCGCCGTAGTGACGCTCGTTCAGTCGCCACGAATGAACAACCGGCAGATACATCTCGTCCATCTCGTCCTGCACGAGCCAGAGCGTGCGGATCGCGCGCTTGAGCACCGACGTGTACGCGATGTCAAAACTGAACCCTGCTTCCTTCAGCAGCAACCCAGCCTGCGTGGCTTCACGGCTGCCTTGTTCGGTCAGGTCTACGTCGACCCAGCCGGTAAATCTGTTTTCCTTGTTCCACGTTGATTCGCCGTGGCGGATGAGCACTAGTTTGTACATGATGTC
>NZ_JBAUSA010000234.1:0-13903 GCF_049581465.1 Caballeronia sp.
TGCGGGTTAAGTATTTGGGGCCGCGCTACGTTCGTGCCAAAAACTTGAAATGGGCAACGACGACACTGAGGTATTCGCGGTTTGAACGCGTTTCTTTGCTTCGTTTCTTTGCGCGTTTGCAAAGAAATGAAGTCCCGCCCCGGACAGGGGCTAACAGAAATAAGCAAGAAAATACTACTTAAGCAGAACGACCACGCTAGCAGAAGGACTCAATCCTAGCCCCACACTCACCGCTAGCAGCACCCTGTCCTAGCCCCACACTCACCCCCGAACCCCGCCCCCTCCGAACCGCGCCACGAGGCTATTCCCGGCCATACTTGTCATCGAACCGCACAATATCGTCTTCGCCCAGGTACGTTCCCGACTGCACTTCAATGATCTCGAGCGGCATCTTGCCCGGATTTTCCAGCCGATGATTCACGCCAATCGGAATGTAGGTCGACTCGTTCTCGGCAAGAATAAAAGTCTCAGTGCCACGCGTGACCAACGCCGTGCCCCGCACCACAACCCAATGCTCCGCGCGGTGATGATGCATCTGCAGCGATAACCGCGCGCCCGGCTTCACCACGATTCGCTTGACCTGGAAGCGCTCGCCGTTATCGACGGAATCGTAATGGCCCCACGGGCGATGCACTTTCCGATGATCCGCCGCCTCCTTGCCATGCTCCTTCTTGATCCGTCCAACAATCGCCTTCACGTCCTGCACAGATGACTTGTCGGCAACGAGAATGGCATCGGCCGTTTCAACGACCACCAAATTATGCGTTCCCACGCACGCAATCAGTCGTCCTTCGGAATGGGCATACGTGGACGACGAACCCTCGAACATCACCCGGCCACGCCCAACATTCTCTTCTCCATCCTTCGGCAACACCTTCCAGATCGCGTCCCACGATCCGACATCGGACCAGCCCGCGTTGAGCGGAACAACGGCGCCAGCGCACACACTCGGGTCGGCGGCGAGCTTCTCCATCACGGCATAGTCGATCGAATCCGAGGGCGACGCGGCAAACGCTTGCTTGTCCAGACGGAAGAATTCGCCATCGCTCGTGCCGCCGTCGCAGGCCGCGCGGCATGCGGCATATATCGCAGGCTGGAAGTGCGCGATAGCCTTCAACCACACAGACGCCCTAACAATAAAAATCCCCGCATTCCACCAGTATTCGCCGGAGCTCACGTATTGACGCGCCAATTCGAGGTGCGGCTTCTCGACGAATTTTTCGAGCTGCCACGCACCCGAGCTGGGCATGGACTGACCGATCTTGATGTAGCCGTAGCCCGTTTCCGCATGCGTCGGAACAATGCACATCGTCACGATAGCGCCTTCTTCAGCGCATTTCGCGCCAGCACCAATTGCCTTGTGAAATGCTTCGGTATCCGTAACAACGTGATCTGCGGGCATGACCACGAGAATTGAGTCTTCCTGATTCGCCATCGCGTGCATTGCAGCGACGGTGAGCGCCGGCGCGGTATTACGCGGCGTGGGCTCAAGTACAAGGTTCGCGCGGCGGCCACCGGCGCGCAATTGGTCCGCGGTCTGGAACCGGTGATCTTCGCCACAGACAATGATCGCTTCGTCTACGCGAGCAGCGCCGTAGGTGAGGCCATCGAGGCGTTGGGCCGTGGATTGCAGCAGCGACTGTTCGCCGACCAACCCGATCAACTGCTTCGGGAATTGCTCCCGCGACATCGGCCAGAGTCGCGTGCCCGAGCCTCCTGCCAGGATGACCGGCTGGATTCGCAGCCTGGTTTCGGTGGTGACAGGCGAGACGGGATCGCTGATTAGTGCCGTGTCGAAAGCGGTCATGACGAGAAGCTCCTTTTGCGTGATCGGATAGTCCAATTTTTATCACGTAGTAATTGGCGGATAAATCAAAAATTGGGAAAATAATGTCGACGCATATCTTCATAATCAATCTTTAAATAGAATGTAATCTTAATGAAGGAATGAATTATTTTCTTAATTTCTAATATTTTTCACCAAAAAATAAATGTAAATAACGAGGCGACAAGGCTTAGCTGGTAGGGCGACGAGGCAATTTCTGACGAGTTGGAAAGGCCGGAAAAAAGTACGCATTGAGAGATGCTTCAGCGGCTCCGGAAAAATCAAATCAAAAAATAAAGCTGAAAATTCCGTGAATAAAACAGTCGATTATTTTGCGATTGCAGCTTGAATTAAATTCAAGCCTCATAGGGGTATGTAACAAGGCAACGGCGCTTTTCGCTTATTCGTCCTGCAAGGTCCAGGCGAGCCGCATACGAACCGTGTCTTCCACCCGAGGTGTCAACTATGTTGAGCGTGCTTTCCAGAATGATCGACATTGCCGTGGTCGCGCTGGGCGCGCTCCTGGCCGCTTCGATACATGCGCAAAATCTGGTGTGGCTCGACGACATGCAAAGCACGCTGCTCGCGTTCAATTGCGTGCTGGTGATCATGACGTTCCCGTCGTTCCGGATATATAGGTCGTGGCGTGGCAAGCCGGTCTATGACCTGCTATGGCGCGTGACGCTTGCCTGGTTGATCGTCGAAGGTGCCGGCGTGCTGCTGACGTTCAGCCTGCATCGTTCGGACCTGTTGTCGCGTTTGTGGTTGTTGTACTGGGGTGTGATCACTTCCGCGTTGCTGATGATCTCGAAGGCAGTTGTCCATGCCGTGCTCAAGTCGCTTCGTCGCGAAGGGTTCAACCAGAAAGCGGTCGCCATCGTCGGTGCGGCGCCTTACGGCCAGTTCCTGATCGAACAGATGCGCAGCCGTCCCGAAGCAGGCTTTAGCCCGGTATGCGTATTCGATGAAACCTTCGCCAGCGCCGAACTGGCCGGTGTGCCGGTCAAGCGCGATCTCGCCGATCTCACGCTGCTCGTGCGCGGCCGCGCGATCCGCGAACTGTGGCTGGCGTTGCCGATCGCGCAGGAGTCGAAGATTCACCAGATCGTCACTGAGTTTCGCCATGACTTCGTGAATATCCGCTTCATTCCGGACGTGCGCAGCCTGTCGTTCTTCAACCACGCGGTGGTGGACCTGCTAGGCGTGCCGGCGATCAACCTCGCGGCATCGCCGATCACGGACCTCTCGGTGCTGCCCAAACGCGTGTTCGATCGCGTGTTCGCAGCGGGTGTTTTGCTAGCCCTCGCGCCGTTGATGATCACGCTTGCGGTCGCGGTCAAGGTGTCGTCGCGGGGACCGGTGTTCTTCAAGCAGAAGAGAAAGGGTATCGACGGTCACGAGTTTGAGATCTACAAATTTCGCTCGATGAAAGTCCACGTCGAAACGCCGGGCCACGTGACGCAAGCGAAGAAGGGCGACAAGCGCGTGACGCGCGTGGGTGCCTTCCTGCGACGCACGAGCCTCGATGAACTGCCGCAGTTCATCAACGTGCTGAAGGGCGAGATGTCCGTGGTCGGGCCGCGCCCGCATGCGCTCGAACACGACAACATCTACAAGGATCTCGTGAAGGGCTACATGTTCCGCTATCGCATCAAGCCGGGCATTACCGGCTGGGCGCAAGTGAACGGCTTTCGCGGGGAAACGGATCGCATCGAAAAGATGATGGGCCGCGTGAAGCTCGATCTGTACTACATGCAGCACTGGACCTTCGGTCTTGACATGAAGATCGTCGCGATGACCCTTTGGAAGGGCTTCGCCGGTGCCAACGCTTATTAATTGATATCGCCAACCTGGAGCGCGAGCTATGAATCTCACCATCATCGGTAGCGGCTATGTCGGCCTCGTGACCGGCGCGTGCCTGGCCGACATCGGCAACAACGTGTTCTGCCTCGATCTCGACGAACGCAAGATCGCGATCCTGAACGGCGGCGGCGTGCCGATCCACGAACCGGGCCTGCAGGAAGTCATCGCACGCAATCGCGCGGCGGGACGCCTGACGTTTTCCACCGACGTCGCGGCTGCGGTCCAACATGGCGAAGTGCTGTTCATCGCCGTGGGCACGCCGTCCGACGAAGACGGCTCCGCCGATCTGCAATACGTGCTGGCGGCAGCCGGCAGCATTGGCCGCCACATGAATGGCTTCAAGGTCATCGTCGACAAGTCGACGGTGCCGGTCGGCACGGCGCAGCGCGTGAAGGCGGCCATCGATCAAGAACTGGCCGCGCGTGGCGTTCAACACATGTTCTCGGTCGTATCGAACCCCGAGTTCCTGAAGGAAGGCGCGGCGGTGGACGACTTTACGCGCCCCGACCGGATCGTGCTCGGCTGTGACGACGACGTGCCGGGCGAACGTGCCCGCGAGCAAATGAAGCGCCTCTACGCGCCGTTCAACCGCAACCACGAACGCACGCTTTACATGGACGTGCGCTCGGCCGAGTTCACCAAATACGCGGCCAACGCAATGCTCGCCACGCGTATCTCGTTCATGAACGAACTCGCAAACTTTGCGGATCGTGTGGGCGCGGATATCGAGGCGGTGCGCCGGGGTATCGGCTCGGACCCGCGGATTGGCTACGACTTCCTGTATGCGGGTTGTGGTTATGGCGGTTCGTGTTTCCCGAAGGACGTGCGGTCGTTGATTCAAACGGCCGGCGAATACGACGAGCAGATGGAAATCCTGAAAGCCGTTACGTCGGTGAACGAAGCACAAAAGCAGACGCTCACGAACAAGATCACCGCGCGCCTGGGCGAAGACCTGCGCGGCAAGAAGTTCGCGCTGTGGGGCCTGGCGTTCAAGCCGAACACCGATGACATGCGCGATGCACCGAGCCGCGTGCTGATCAAGGCATTGCTCGAACGTGGCGCCACGATCACCGCCTACGACCCGGTTGCGGTGGACGAAGCGCGTCGTGTGCTTGCGCTCGACCTGCACGATGCGCCCGAACAACTCGCACGCCTGACGTACGCCAAAGAACACAGCGAAGCGCTCGATAACGCCGACGCGCTGGTCATCGTGACGGAGTGGAAAGTGTTCAAGAGTCCGGACTTCGACGGCATGAAGCGACGCCTGAAAGCACCGCTGATTTTCGACGGCCGCAACCTCTACGAGCCGGACACGATGAACGAGATCGGCGTGGAGTATCACGCGATTGGACGGGGCATACGGCAAGTAGCGAACGTACCGAACGTAACGAAAGTGACTGTCGACGCTTGAGTCTCATACAAGAAGAGGCGCGCAGCAGGACAGCCGGGCGGGCAGAACCGACGCTTCGCTATGCGTCGCCCGCCGACACCCGGCTCATGTTTCAAAGCGTCCTGATTGTCTGTCACGCCAACGTTTGCAGAAGCCCAGTGGCTGAAATGTTGTTCCGCGCCTGCCTCGGCAGGTTTGCGGCGCAGTCGGCGTGGGCCACGCAAGTGAAAGCAATCGAATTCACTTCCGCCGGCCTGCATGCAGAAGACGGCAACGGTATCGATCCGGTGATGCGGCGTTTGCTTGATGAACGCGATGTCGATACCTCCGGACACACCGCACGCCGCTTCGACCGGCGCATGGCGCGCTCGGCCGACCTGATTCTCGTGCCTGAAAGAAGGCAAATCGCCACGATCGAAAAGATGGACCCCGTGACTCACGGCAAGGTCCATCTGCTTGGCAAGTGGGAAGACTCTGAAGTGGCCGATCCCCATGGCGGCCATGAAGTTGCCTATCGCGAAAGCGTGAGGCTAATCGAACGTCTGGTTCATGGATGGCTAAACAAAATATGCTGAATCGGTCCCTTGCTTCAACGCTTTTAACGGCTCTTTTGCTGACGACCTTTATGTCGGCATGCAGCACCATACCGGGTTATCAGTTGAACACGTCGCGTCTGTCGGACACGGATGCAACGCCGAGCGGGACGTATCCGGTCCACCTGATTTCCGCCGACATGATCGTCCAGCAGAATGCGCCTGTCGCGGCACTCCCGCTGCCGCCCGCGCGTTTCGCCGACCCGGCGCAATACGTGTATCGCGTGGCGCCGCAGGACATCATCGGCGTGACGGTGTGGGATCACCCGGAACTGACGACCGTGCAGGGGCAGGGGCTGTCCGCTGGCGGCAACACCACGCAGACGGTCGCAGGCGCGCTCGCGCTGCCGTATACCACCGCATTGCCTGGACAGGCCGATCCGTACGGCCAGACGGTCGCGGCGGACGGCTCCATCTACTTCCCGTTCGTCGGCAAGATCCACGTTGCGGGCGAGACCATCGGCCAGATTCGCGATCAACTCGCAGCGGGCTTGGCGCCTTACCTGAAGAAGCCGCAGCTCGATGTGCGCGTGCTTGCGTATCGCAGCCAGAAGGTTTCGGTGACGGGTGAGGTGAAGGTGCCGGGGCCGCTCGCGGTCAGCGACGTGCCGATCTCGCTGGTCGACGCGATCACGCGCTCGGGCGGTACGAACCCCGACGCCGATCTCCAGCGCGTGCGCCTGACGCGCAGCGGCAAGCTTTACACGCTCGATGCGGATGCGGTGCTCGATCGCGGCGAAGTGTCCCAGAACGTGATGCTGCAGGACGGCGACATCATCAACGTGCCGGACCGCACCGATAGCCGCGTGTTCGTCATGGGAGAAGTGAAGGCGCCAACAACGCTTCCCATGTTGAAAGGACGCCTGACGATTGCCGACGCGCTCACGCAATCGGGCGGCATCCTCGACACCGACGCCAACGCACGGCAGATCTACGTGGTGCGCGGCGCGCAAGCGAAGCCAAGCGGTCCGGAGATTTTCCGGCTCGACCTGACGCAACCTGATTCGCTGTTGCTTGCTGCCCAGTTCCAGCTCAAGCCGCTCGACGTGGTGTACGTCGGAACGTCCGGTGCGGTGCAGTTCAACCGTCTGGTCAACCAGGTCCTGCCGACTTTGCAGACCCTCTTCTTCTTGAAGCAACTGACGCGATGAGCTTCCTTCAAGACATCTCATCCGCCAACTTAACCGGGATCGAATCGTGAGCACGCAAGCACATTCTTATCTGGCAAAAACCGAAGAAGAGGACGTCGTCCTTGGACAACTCCTCCAGGTGATTCTCGACGATATCTGGTGGCTGATCGGTGTTGCCGTGGTCGTCATCCTCGCCGCAGCGGCGTATTGCTATGTCGCTAAGCCGGTGTATTCCGCCGATGCCCTCGTGCGGGTGGAGCAATCCGACAACACGTCGCAGGCGCTTACGCAGACGCAAACGGGAGCCGCGATCAACAGCACGTCCGGCGCGCTGCCAACGGATGCTGAGATCGAAGTCATCAAGAGCCGTGGGGTGGTCGGGCCGGTGGTCGAGCAATGCAAGCTCAACTTCTCCGTGACCCCGGATACCGTTCCGCTGCTCGGCAGCGTGGCCGCGCGGCTTGCGACTCCGGGCCAGCCAGCGAAGCCGTGGCTCGGCTTGACGTCCTATGCATGGGGCGGTGAAGAGGTGACGGTCGATTCCGTCGAAGTCGTGCAGCCGCTCGAAGGCGTGAAGCTCGCGATGACCGTACTCGGCAACGGCCGCTATTCGATCGCTACGCCGGACGGCGTGCAACTGCTCGAAGGCCGAGTGGGCGAGATGGCCAAGGGTAACGGCGTCTCGATCAACGTCACGAAACTCGTGGCGCGTCCGGGCACACGCTTCAAGGTTATGCGCGCCAACGACCTCGATGCAATCGCCGCGTTCCAGTCAGGGATCACCGTGGCGGAGCAGGGCAAGGTGACGGGCGTGATTGAGATCTCGCTGGAAAACAACGATCCGGCGCGCGCTGCGCAAATCGCGAATGCGCTTGCCGCTTCGTACTTGCATCAGCACATCGAAAGCAAGCAGGCCGATGCGCAAAAAATGCTGACGTTCCTGACGAGCGAACAACCGCGCTTGAAGGGGGACCTCGAACGTGCTGAAGCCGCACTGACCGAATACCAAAGCCAGTCCGGCTCGATCAACGCGAGCGATGAAGCCAAGGTTTATCTCGAAGGCAGCATCACCTACGAATCGCAGATTTCCGCGCTGAAGTTGCAGATCGCGACGCTGGAACAGCGCTTCGAAAACAACCATCCCGCACTCATCACCGCGCGCGAACAACTCGGCCAGCTCGAAGCCGAGCGCGCCACGTTCGGCGATCGCTTCCGTAATCTGCCGACGTCCGAAGTGAAGGCCGTGTCGTTGCAACGTGACGCCAAGGTCGCCGAAGACATCTACGTACTGCTGCTCAATCGCGTGCAGGAGTTGTCGGTGCAAAAGGCGGGGACGGGTGGCAACGTGCATATGGTCGACGCCGCGCTGCGCTCCGGCCAGCCGGTCAAGCCCAAGAAATTGCTGATCATGTCGGCGGCGGTGATCCTCGGGCTGATCCTCGGCACGGGCCTCGTCTTCGCGCGCCGCGCGATGTTCAACGGCATCGTGGATCCGGACAAGGTCGAGCGTCTCGCCGGCTTGCCGCTGATCGGGCTTGTGCCGCTGAGCGTGGAACAGCTCAAGCTGGATGTCGGCAGCAAGCGCACGGAGCGCGACCGCGAACAGCTTGTGCCGATCCTCGCGGCGGTTCGTCCCAACGATGTCTGCGTCGAAATCATGCGTAGCTTGCGCACGTCGCTGCAATTCACGCTGATGGAAGCGCGCAATCACACCGTGATGCTGACGGGCCCGGCATCCGGTATTGGCAAGAGCTTCCTCGCGGCGAACCTGGCCGTGCTGCTCGCGGCCTCGGGCAAGAAGGTCTTGCTGATCGACGCCGACATGCGGCGCGGCAAGCTCGAACGCTCCTTTGGCATCGAACGTACGAACGGACTGGCTGAGTTGCTGGCGGGCACCATCGGGCTGGAGCAGGCGATCCGCAGCACGGGCACGCCCTTGCTTAGCTTCATGCCTGCCGGCAAGCGTCCGGTCAATCCGTCGGAACTGCTGATGTCGCCACGGCTTCAGCAGTATCTCGATGGCCTCGGCCGCGTGTACGACGTCGTTTTCATCGATACCCCGCCGGTCCTCGCGGTCACTGACGCGTCGATCATGGGCAAGCTCGCGGGCACCAATTTCCTCGTGCTGCGCTCGGGTGCGCATAACGAGTCGGAGATCTCCGAATCCATCCGGCGCCTGCGCACGGCGGGCATTCCGCTGCACGGCGCAATCATGAACGGCATGCCGCAGCGCTCGCGCGGATACAAGCGCGGCCATTACTCGGCGGTCGAGGAATACCTGAACGTTTGAACGGGGTGACGACGATGAAAATATCCGTGCTGGTTCCGACGTACAAAAGGCCTGCCGATCTGAAGCGCTGTCTTGCGGCGTTGCGCTTGCAAAAGCGTCCAGCAGATGAAGTGCTGGTCGTCGCGCGGCCCGAAGACGAGGTGACCCATGTTCGGCTGGCGACAGAGCTGGCCGCGAGCAATCCGTTCGTGCTGCGCGTAATCGAGACCGGTCTGGGCGGCCAAGTCGCCGCATTGAATCGCGGGTTGGAAGCGGCGAGCGGCGACGTGATCGCGATCACCGACGACGACGCCGCGCCGCGTCCGGACTGGCTGTCGCGTATCGATGCAGCCTTCACGAACGATCCGTTGCTCGGCGGCCTGGGTGGCCGCGACTGGGTGTTCGAGCGGGGCGCACAGATCACGGGATCGCGCGAGAAAGTGGGCTACATCCGTCGCAACGGCTCGATTTGCGGCAACCATCATCTTGGCGTGGGCGAGCCGCGCGAGGTGTCGTTGCTCAAGGGCGCGAACATGATTTACCGGCGTTCCGCCGTGGGCGCGTTGCGTTTCGATACGCGGCTGCGTGGCAAGGGCGCCCAGGTCTGCAACGACATGTCGTTTGCGTTGAGCGTGAAGCGCGCGGGCTGGAAGCTCGTGTACGACCCGCGTGTGGCGGTGGACCATTTTCCCGCCGAGCGCTTCGACGACAACGGCCGCGACGAGCAGACGCTCGGCGCGCTTACCGACCACGCGTACAACCTGCATCTCATCCTGCGTGAGCATCTGGCGCCGCTCGCGCGGCACGTAGCGTGGGTCTGGTACGGCGCCATCGGCACCCGCGCAATGCCGGGCCTCGCACATACGCTGCTGGCGTATTTCAGTACGCGAA
This sequence comes from Caballeronia sp., assembly GCF_049581465.1. GTDB lineage: Bacteria > Pseudomonadota > Gammaproteobacteria > Burkholderiales > Burkholderiaceae > Caballeronia. Next base: position 9,962 of record NZ_JBAUSA010000234.1, read on the forward strand.
ATTCAGCGTGCTGGGCGCGCTATCGCGCCTTGCGGCAGGGTGCGCGCGACGCGCGTCGCGATGCGCTGAGCGAACCCGCCGCCTATACCCATGCGATGCAAAGCAAGGCCAATCGCACCGACAGCGCGACGGCCGCATGAGCCGCATGAGCCGCGTGTCGCGCCAAAAACGCCGGTCGTCGAACCATTCGGACCCTTCGAACTCTTTGCGCAACGGCGGGAAAATACCTATGCAGCCGACCAAAGTCCATGTGCACCTGTTTTATGGCGCGGACCCGCGGCATTATCGGGCGGGAGAGAATATCGGCTGCCTGTATGGATATCACCATGCCGAGTCCCCGGAGCTGACACTGACCTATTCGCGTGACGCGAAGGAAGGCCGGGTCACGAAGCTGGCGCGGCGGGCCTTGAAAGAGGTGCTCGGCTTCGACTTCATTCATACGTGGCGCAATCGCGAAGCCATTCTTGAATCGGACGCCGTGTGGACACATACGGAACACGAGCATTTGTCGGCGGCATTGCTCCTGTTGCTGAAAGGCCGGGCGCGCGGTACGCCGATGTTGCTCGCGCAGAGCGTGTGGCTCCTCGATAAATGGCCGCACTACAGCGCGCTCAGGAAGTGGGCGTACAAGAAACTGCTGGCGCGCGCCGACGTGCTCACCACGCTTGCCAGTGAAAACGCGCAAATCGCCCGCGACCACTTCAAGCGTGATGTTGGTCAGGTGTACTACGGCATCAATCCGCGCGACTTCCCGCTGCGAGAACCCAAAACCTGGAAACCGCACTCGCCGGTGCGCATCGCCGCGATTGGCAACGATCGCGATCGCGACTGGGAATCGCTCGTGCAGGCGTTCCGGCAAGATCCGCGCTATGACGTCAGGATCGCGACGCGGCGCCGCGTATCGAAAGCGTTGGCAGCCGATAACGTCAAGATTGCCCCCGCTGCGGGCCTGGCCGCCGCGCGCGAACTCTACGACTGGGCCGACGTGATCGTCGTGCCGCTGCGCGCGAACACGCATGCATCGGGCATTACGGTCGTGCTCGAAGCGGTGGCGCTAGGCAAGCCGCTGATCGTTACCGATATCGGTGCGCTGCGCGATTACTTCGGACCGGAACATATGGCGTATGTGCCGCCGCACGATGTGCCGGCATTGCAGCGCGCGCTCGACGAAATCGTCGCGAACCCCGCGCTCGCGCTTGAACGTGCGCAAGCGGCCAGCCGTCACTTCGCGGCACGCGACTACAGCACGCGCCAATTCGCGCTTCAGCACGCGCACATCACGCAGGAGTTCCTGCGTAAGCGCGTCGCTACAACGTTGCCGTCCGCGACTTCACGGCAGTCCGAAGCACTTCACGCCGAGCGGCTCAAATCCGCGCCTCAGCGCAGAACCAGCCCATGAGCTCACTTCCCCTTCCGCGCAGCCTGACCGACCTGATCGAAAACGCGAGCAAGCCACAGCGTTCGGGTTTTATGGGCCTATTTCGCGACGAACCCAAACACTGGGCGCCGCAAGCCGCCTTGTGGGCGATTACCCTTCTGCTGGTGCTCGCGCATCAGGGCTCCGTGCTCACGTTGGCGTTCCCGGCGATGGCGATCGTCGTCGGACTCTGGCTGTACTTCAAAAGCCCGGCGCGCTATATCGGCTTCACGTGGTGGCTGTGGTTCCTAGGGCCCGAGGTACGCCGTCTAGCGGATTTCGGCAAGGGCGGCTTCACACCCACAAGCCTGGTCCAGATCGCGCCGCTGGCCGTGACGATGATCTCCGCCATCACCGTGCTGCGCCATTACCGCGTGCTCGCCGAACGGCGCGGCTTGCCGATCCTGCTGATGTTTTTCGGCGTGACGTATGCGTACCTGATCGGTGTGATGGCAAACGGTCCACTGGCGGCCACCTACGATCTCGCGAACTGGCTATATCCCGTGCTGATCGGTTTTCACATCATGGTGAACGCGCGCGACTACCCGAAGTATCGCCAGGTGATCCTCGATACGTTCATCTGGGGAATGCTGATCATGGGCGCTTACGGCCTGGTGCAATTCTTCCTGATGCCAAGCTGGGATGCCATGTGGATGATCGGTTCGCAGATGGCGTCGCAGGGCGATCCGGTGCGCCTTGGCGTGCGGGTATTCAGCACCATGAATTCATCGGGCCCGTTCGCGCTCGCGATGATGGCCGCGCTCACGTTCACCATGGCCAGCACCCAGCGCGTGCGGTGGCTGGCAGGCGGCGTCGGCTTCATTTCGTTCGGCCTGACGATGGTGCGTTCCACGTGGGGCGGCTGGGTGATCGCGATGGTCCTGCAACTGCTGAAAGCGAGCAACAAGGTGCGGGTGCGGATCATCATCGGCGCGGTGGTGCTGGTCGGGCTCTCCGTGCCGCTGCTCACCTTCGGGCCGATTGCGGACAAGATGGGCGCGCGCCTGCAGTCCCTGACCAATCTCAGCGATGACAACAGCTACGCCGCGCGTAACGAGTTCTACGCGTCGTTCGCGAAGACCGCCTTTACCGATGTCTCCGGCGAGGGCTTTGGCGCGACCGGCGCGTCGACCAAGCTCTCGAGCTCCAGCGGCGATCTCGGCAAGTACGGCAGCTTCGACAGCGGCGTGATGAACGTGCCGTTCGTGCTCGGCTGGCCCGGCTCGCTGATGTATCTCGCCGGTCTCATCCTGCTGCTGGCACGTGCGTTCCGGGCGTCGTTTTCCCTGCGCGACGACAAATACGCGCAGGCCGCGCTGAGCGTCGCAATCGCGAACCTCGCCATGCTGGTGTTCACGAATACGTTCCTGGGCGTGAGCGGCATGCTGCTGTTCATGGGCCTGTGCTCGGTCCTCGCCGCGCGTCACCACATGCGCCTCGAACATCGCCGTCATCAGTTCTCCGTTCAATCCATCCCTGAAAAGGCACTCCGATGAGAATCGCCATCGTCACTCATGTCGTGCGTCATAACGACGGGCAGGGCCGCGTCAACTACGAGATCGCGCGCGCCGCGCTGGCCGAAGGTCATCAGGTGACGCTGCTTGCATCGCATGTCGCGCCGGAACTCGTGGCTGAGTCGCGGCTTCGGTGGATCTCCGTCAAGGTCGGCCGCTTCTGGCCCACCAAGCTCATCAAGCAACAGGTCTTCGCGTACAAGACGGCGCGATGGCTCAAGGCGCATCGCAACGAATACGATGTGCTGCATGTGAACGGATTCATCTCCTGGATCAAGGCCGACGTCAACACCGCTCATTTTGTCCACGGCGGATGGGTACGCAGTCCGTACTATCCGTTCAAGCTGACAGGCGGCTTGTGGTCGGCCTACCAGGTCGTGTACAGCCGCGTGAACGCGCGGCTTGAACACTGGGCTTATCAGCGCTCGAAGGTGATCGCGGCGGTGTCGGAGAAAGTGGCTGAGGAGATTCGCGCGAACGGCGTGGCCGGCGAGCGAATCGAGGTGGTCTATAACGGCGTCGACACGAGCGCGTTCAGCGCGGCGCAAAGCACCGGCAGCGACCGGAAGTCGTTCGGGCTGCCTGCCGACGCCTGCCTGCTGCTGTTCGTGGGCGACTTGCGCACGCCGCGCAAGAATCTTGACACGGTGCTGCACGCGCTTACGAAGCTGCCGTCCAACGTGCAGCTCGCGGTCGCGGGCTACGTGCCCGGCAGTCCGTACCCTGAACAGGCGAAGGCGCTGGGCATTGCGGACAGGGTGCATTTCCTGGGGCTGGTGAAGAACATGCCCACGCTGATGCATTCCGTCGATGCGTTCGTATTCCCGTCGCGTTACGAAGCCATGAGCTTGTCGCTTCTCGAAGCGCTGGCAGCGGGACTGCCTGTGATTACGGCGAGCACGGCGGGCGGCGCGGAGATTATCGGCACCGATTGCGGAATTGTTCTCGCCGATCCCGACGATGCAACCGCGCTTGCCGGCGCGATCACGCGTCTCGCTGACGCCCCTGCGT
>NZ_JBAUSA010000235.1:0-3686 GCF_049581465.1 Caballeronia sp.
GCTAATGGGTGTCAACGATTCAGGCCCCGTCGTCGAGCGACCGGTATTGAGCGCCGCCGCCTTTTGCTGCGCAGCGCCCTTCCACTGGCTTGGACTCTTTACCAGCGCTGGTGGACCTGAGGCGCTATAAGGCGCTCATAGATGTCACGGACGTGTTGCATTGCCTCATCGGACAGTAGCGCGAGGTTCGCAGCCGAGACGTTTGACGCCGCCTGGGCCGCGTTCTTACTGCCCGGGATGATGACAGACACCGCTTCCTCCATGAGAATCCAGCGAAGAGCCAGCTGCGCCATGGAGGCGTCCACCGGCACGAGGCTGCGCAGTTCGCCGACCGCTTTCAACGCGATGTCATAAGGCACCCCGGAGAACGTTTCGCCGACGTCGAACGCCTCGCCATGGCGATTGAAAGCACGATGATCGTCTTGTGCGAAAACCGAATCCGCGGACATCTTGCCCGTCAGCATGCCGCTCGCCAGAGGCACCCGCGCAATGACTGCAACGTTTTTCTTTTGCGCCTGCTTGAAGAACAAATCGGCCGGGCGTTGACGGAACATGTTGTAGATAATCTGCACCGAAACCACATTGGGATACTCGATCGCCTTCAGCGCTTCCTCGACCTTTTCGACCGACACACCGTAGAAGCGGATCTTGCCGGCAGCGACAAACTCGTCCATCGCCTCGAACACCTCGGGATGGTAATAAACCTCCGTCGGTGGGCAATGCAATTGCACCAGGTCGAGCGTATCGACGCCCAGGTTCGAAAGGCTCCGGTCGATGAACCCTGCGAGCTCACGCTTGTTCGTATAGCCACTGGTCACATGCGGGTCGAGTCTACGCCCGAGCTTGGTGGCCACAATGGGACGCTCGCCGCCTCGTTGCTTCAATACGTCCCGGATGATCCGTTCCGACCGGCCGTCGCCGTAGACGTCTGCCGTGTCAATGAAAGTAACACCGCTATCGAGCGCGGCGTTTAGCGCGGCCTTGGCGTCGTCCTCGGCGACATCGCCCCACGAGCCGCCGATTGCCCATGCCCCAAAACCGATTGCCGACACATCCCAGCCGGTACGGCCAAATTTTCTCTTCGAAAGCGTCATATAGGTGCTCCTGTTGTGGTTCGCGAAGTTACGTCTTGGCGCCTTAAAGAGCCGCACTGCATCAGTGCCGGCACCATTTGTTCATAGTTTAGAGCAAGGAGACGGAAGCTGTAGACGCGGTGTGTGTGCTCGAATCCGTGCCGCAGCATTCCAGCGCACCTTGCACCATCGATGAAGAAGGTTGTACGGCCTTGAAGGGAAGCCGACAACCGTTAGCGCGGTTCGAGGTGTCGTTCAAAATGCGTCAGGTCGTACCAGACTCCATGTAGCTGCATGCTGCGCCGCGCTGTTCCGTACACCACAAATCCATTGCGAGTCAGGACATGGGAAGACGCTTGATTTTCAGGTCGCACGATCGCTTCAATTCGCCATAGCCCGAGATCTACGCAAGCCATCTTCAACACCAGATTCACTGCGTCGGATGCGTACCCATTCCCCCCGAAGCGCTCGCCGATTCGATACCCAAGTGACGACTTGGTGAAGTGTGGGCGCGTAACTCCGCTGAGGTTCACCCGGCCAACAATGACCCCATCGCGCTTTACCAAAAACTGATACGCCTTGTCGGCGTGTGCGGCGCTTTGTGCCTCGACAATCGCGTGCCGTACGGAACTGAGACTATAGTAGCCGTCGTCTCGCGCGCTTACCCACTTCTCGAAGTAGGCCCTGTTCTCAAGTTCAAACGCTAGCAGTTCTTCCGAATCACTTAACGTCGGAGGCTGGATCTCTATCATCAGTTTCTCTTCAAAAAGATCGGGACCGGTGAGCATTAGTGACCACGTCGGTCGATTTCGCACCGATTGCCTTCGCCCGTATCGGCTGCGCCGGAACAGGTCAAGATCGGCGAACCGCCGACATCAGCCGCTCGAACATCGGCAGGATCTGTTCGTCATTGAGCGAAAGCAAACCATCGCCGACGTAAATCTCAGCCACACTCCAACCAGGGACGCGAGACTCCCGCGCTCTTTGGAAAATCCAGCAGCCGTCGGCCGAAGCGATGGCATCGCGCTGGGCATGAAGCGCGTCGACGCTTGCGTCGAACAACACGTGAAGCATATTGACTTGCGGAATGCGCGGCAGCGTCCGTATGCCTTCAATTCGGTTCAAGCCTTCCGCGAAGCTCAACGTCCTGGCGTATAGCGCGCCCATCATATCGAGTCGTGCATCCAGGTTCATTGCTGCCGAAATCAACATTGGGCTTTGTGTTACCAGCCTGCCTCCCATTCGTTGGCGCCATAGCTTCGCCGCGGCAATAAAGTCGTCGCTACCTGCGAGAACCGCGCCGGCGATCCCGCCGATCCCTTTGTAAAGCGACACGTAAACCGAGTCGAACCCGTCGGCTATCTCGGCATATGAACGATCATAAAAGGCGCGGCATTCCCAAAGTCGGGCACCGTCCATATGCAGCGGAATCCCGCGTACCCGAGCGGCTGATTTCAGCGATTGAAGTTCTTCCCATTCCGGCAGCCGTCCGCCTATCTCACGCATCGGCAGTTCGACGAGCAAACAGGCCAATGGCTCGGCAAGCGTTGCCAGATCGTCAGCAACAATGGGTCTGACGTCCTGCCCGATCTTCACGCCTTGCAACCGAAAGAGCGCTTGATAAGCCTGTTCTTCGTGATTTTCCAGATGCGACGTGGCGTGAAGACCAAAGCGCACTGTCTGTTGGCGCTCGGCCCAAATCCGTACGGCAACCAATTGGGCCATGGTTCCACTCGGCATAAATACAGCCGCCGGCTTTCCGAGGAGACCCGCGATCTTTTGCTCAAGATGCCCAATGAGATCGCCCTCGCCGTAAAGATCGTGTTCGACATCGTTTTCTTCGCACCAGTCGGACATTCGCCGAAATAGCGCTGCGGGGGTGGGCTCGATAAACCCGTGTACCTGATGCACGCAACTGCGGCGTAAGCGTCTGCGATCGTCAACGGATAACATATTCAGCTTGGGTCGAATTTTAAGTTGGAGCCGAATCGTAATCGAAACAAAAAGCCGACGCTAACAATCAAGGCGAAGGTGGGTGGAGCAACGGCACTTACGACGCCGCTTAGATGTCGATTACCACGTCACCCCGCGGCGAGGCGCAACAGATCAGGACATTTCCCTCAAGAGGCGGGTCGAGTGGATCAGGCTGGTACGCGATGGGTCCAGAGATCAGTCCGCTCTCGCATTTGTGACACACACCGGCGCGGCAGGCCCAGCGAACCGGAACGTCACATGCCTCGGCCAACTCCAGGATGCTCGCGTAGGCCGACGCATTCCAGCGCGCCGCGATGCCACTGCGCGAAAAGGATATCAGCGGGCCCTCGTTAGCCTCGTCTTTGGGCGGATGCGGAGCGCGTGTCGAGCTGCTGACGATGCCGGGATTCAAGGACTCGCCCCCGTTGAAGATTTCGGCGTGAACCTGTTGCGGCGCCACACCAATTTTCGCAAGCGCCTCCTTCATGTCCGCCATGAAGCGTGTTGGTCCGCAGAGATAGACGTCCGCCTCTCGGGAGACACCCGCCTCATTGAGCACCGCTTGCGACAGACGACCGGTCGCGTCGAAGTTCTCACCCACTTGGTCGCGTGAGCCTGGCGCGCTATAGCAGATATAGC
>NZ_JBAUSA010000236.1:0-3674 GCF_049581465.1 Caballeronia sp.
GAGATAGCCACGCCAAAGGCCGCGCCCAGCGACGAGGCCATCTTGTAGATGCCTGAGGCTGATCCTGCCTTCTCGTTGGGGACGTTTGACAGAGCAGCATCGGTCGATGGCGTGGCATAGAAGCCGAGGCCGATGCCAAACAGGGCAAAGCCGACAAACGCCACGACGATATATTGCTTCGCGAGCAGGAAAGTGAAGGTGGTCAGCAGGATGCCTAACCCTGTGATCGCGCAGCCCAGCAACATCGGCTTGCGCGGCCCCCACAGCTGCAGCAGTTTTTCGCCGACACGGATGGTGGCCAGGATCGCGACCAAGTAGCCAGTGGTCATGAGTCCGGCCTGCAGTGATGAGAGTCCTGCGGCTTGTTGGACCAGCGACAATGCCACCAGCAGCGTGCCTGCCGCGCCGTTGAGCAAAAAATTGGACAGTGTCGCACCCGAATAGGTCTTGTTGCTCAACAGTCGCAAATCGACGAACGGATTGCGGCCGTGGGTCTCGGCGCGAAAAAAGACTACGGCACCTACCATGAACACGGCAATCAGGCCCAGAACCGCCGGACTAGACCAGCCCAATGCTGAGCCTTGCCCGATCACGACATTAAGCGCCACCATCGACACCACGAAGGCGATCAGCCCAATCCAGTCGAAGGGCATCGGCTTGCTCTGCCTCACCTTGCTTTCCGGCGTGCCTTTAATTAGAAGATAGCTAACGACAGAGATAGCGATGGAAATCCAGAAGATCCAGCGCCATCCGATCGTTGACGCTACCAAGCCGCCAAACAGCGCGCACAGTCCTGAACCACCCCAAGAGCCAATCGACCAGAAACTCAACGCACGCTGGCGCGCCGCGCCATCGTAGTATGCCTTCATCAGGGCCAGCGTGGCGGGCATGATGCATGCGGCCGACAGGCCTTGGACGATGCGTCCTGTAATCAGCCACACGGCAGTGCCGGTCGGAGAGACAGCGATCAATAGCGAGCCGATCGCGCTTAGCACCAGGCCGGCAAGGGTCAGTCGCACACGTCCAAACGAGTCCGCGATTCCACCTGCGACAACGATAAAAATCCCGGAGAACAGCGCGGTGATGCTGACTGCGATATTGCTGACGTTGGTCGTGACGCCGAGATCCGATGCCATGGTCGGTGCAACGTTAAGGGTAGTCTGAGCGAAAAGCCAGAAGGTGATGACAGCGAGAACGATACCGAAAATGAGTTTGTCGGTGCCTTGATATGGCGTTGAATTGCTTGTTTCTTGCATGGTAATCCTCATTTATTCCGCGTCAATGCCGGTGGGACACGACTATCAAGATCGAAAGCGTAGAACAATTGCTTCTGGTTGCCGGATCGTTGGACCGTCATAATGGTGTATTCCCGACTGGCAAATGTTCCGGCATTCAGCAATTAGCACCTCAGCAATTTCCGGAACCGGATCAGAGGAATTCCCCAACTATTTAGGAAACCTTATGATGATGAGTAAAGCAACGTCACGTATTTGGACCGGCACGGCTAGCTTTGAATTCTCCACGTGCAAAAATGACGATCCCGCGCCCCAATAGTCTGGAGTGTTCCTGTGCATCCCGGACAGCCGGTCGCGATGTTTGCGGTACGTAGCTCCCTGCGCCATCGATCGTTGTCGACAGCATCTCCGCCTCCAATGTCAGGTCCAGTTCATCGCTATTCGCACGCGTGCGCTTGCCCGCCGCCGTGGGCAAAAAAAATGAAAATGCGAACTTGATCTGCATAGTGATGGCCGAGCCGATCTGATTCGCCACATACGAGGGGAAGCCGCTAGTGCCTACGATCGGGCAAGTATAGCATTAGCGGCAAACGGAAATAGTTGAAAAACGAAACTAATTAACACAGCACGCAGAGCCCGCGTACACGGTTCGCATCGTGAATTTATCCGGGAACGCGCGAGCGAATGTTCCTGCATTCTGAGTTCCTGATGTTGGTGGATATCTCTGCGCCGCCCTCGTACTTGTCGCGCGAGCGACCTCAATCCAGCGTCGGTCTGAGTGCGCGATCTCTTGCTTGTTATGAGTGTGGCGCCAGTCTTCGTTTTTCGTGATGAGCTCCCTAGTAAGGGAATTGATTCAAATGTTGCAAATCGCATCTAATGACTTTTCATGAGAATTCGATGTGCGCGATTACGTAAGCTATCATCCTGATTGCATCGATTGTTGACGCAACAGAGCCGCTGTGGCTCGGGGATAGGCAGGCCTTACAAACAGGACGAGAATGCGATCAGGTATGCCATCGGCTACAGAAAAAGCGACGACTGTCGATTCCACGAAGACGAAGTTTTCGTATTTCCTTACATTCAAGCTGGATCTGGTCAAGAGCGAAATGATCAGGCAGGCCAATGCGGTTTACCGGCCCGCATGCGGCCTGGATGTGCGTTCACTGCGGGTGCTTCGAATTATCTGCGATGAGCCCGGAATCACGGCGAGCATGTTGAAAGGCCAGACGCTCATCGAAAAGACGCTCCTGTCCAAGGTGATGGCAGAGTTGATCAAGCGGAAACTGGTGCGGCGCACCGTCCATCCCAACGACGCGCGTCATTTCCAGCTGTGGCCGACGGTTGCGGGCAAGCGGACCCGGTCGTCCAGTGACGAGCTGGGCATGTCACTGGAGGTGGAAATGCTGGCAGCGCTCTCGTCAGAAGAGCTTGAGGAACTAAACCGTATTATGGACAAACTTGTCGAGGCATTTCGCAGTTCGGCAAAAGGGTAGATCCAGATTTCTCTGTAGCGGTCCGAAGATATAACCAGAGGGTGGCGGCGATTGTGGTGCTGACTTTCGGCATTTTGTCATGCATATCATGCGTTTTTTTTGCGCCAAGAGTCAAGGTACGTCAACCGACTCGCTGAGTCGACGTCAAGCCACTGATAGTCCGCGCTGACCAGTATGGTCATACTCAGTCGTGCGCGATCGACGACTGACAAGCGATGCATTGGTCCCACCGTCATCTCGTCGGGTGGAAAATGATATATCCAAGGAACAAACATTGGTCAAGTAGAGGACACAACGGCTTTCTGGATAGTTTCCTCACGAGAAACGAGCCCTAAACAAAACGCATCTGGATATATGAGTAAGCAAGTCGTACCCTAACTCTTATTTATTACTTTGATGAAGCGGCTTTGTTAGCACGAGCCTTTGAAGGTCGACTCCACACACCACAGTGTCCGCGTTCCGGTTCGACTAGTCGTATTATTTCGAGTCGGCCGAACGGGGACCCTCCCGGTGCAGGGCGGCCGGCCGGTGAGCTTAGCAGTTGATGGACGAACGCGGCGCGCGCGAAACCGATGAAGGCGATCGGCCGCCGGCGTTTGGGCCCTCAAGAGCTTGACCGCTACAAAAACGGAACGTGATACGAAGCAGCGCATCTAGCGCACACGGCTAACGCACACGGAAACCCCAAGGCGTCACGGCTCAGGGTGCTGATGCAAATCTTCGGCATCGTCACGGCGGTCGGCGTAATTGGCTCCCTGATCACACGTTTATTATCATGAAGCTCAATGTATAAAAAAGGTACAGCGGTCGAACTCCAGTTTTCACCGCAGCGGTTAAACGGTGCCGCAGGCGATCCATATTGGATCGACTTGACGACTGAGGAAGCAAGATCACTTTTTCACGCGCTGAAAGCACACCTCGAAACAATTGGACCACCCGTAGC
>NZ_JBAUSA010000237.1:0-2491 GCF_049581465.1 Caballeronia sp.
CATCCCCTGCCGCTGTCGCCGGCATGCTGAACGTTGGCGCAACAAGCTTCGGCACAGCAGCCGGAGCCGCCGCTACATTGGTCGTAAAGTCGCCTCCCGATAGCGCCGCAAGCAGCCCCGTCGGGTCCGTGAAGTTCACCGGATTGTTCTTCACATACGCATACAGATTCAGATCATCCTTCGTACCGATGGGGTCGGTTTGAAGGAATCTTCCGAGGGTGGGCGAGTACATCCGGGCCTTGTAATAGTACAGCCCCAAATCTGTTTGCCTTGACGCACACTTTCCTCGCGCAGGACGCTTTCCCTTATCTGGCAAGCTTTCCCGCGATATCGCCTGCATCACGGAGAGAATTTTTCCAGACGCGAGTTTCCATTGTTTCGCATCTCGAAACAAGTTCGGCTTTCGGGGTTCGGCCGTCGCGCACCGATGCGCCGAACAACTCCCGCAATCACTCAACAACCCCGCCAGCGCCGACCCCGTCAAGGCCGCGCAGCGCCCGCAGGGCTTGGCCTTGACGGCCATCGGTTCTCGACGCTAGTTCATGCGGTGCAAGACGGGTTTTAGGCTTGCACCGCATGCACAACGCCGTGGCTTTTGACGCTTCGTATCGGTGGGTTTTCCGTTACGCAGTAACGGCCGATTGGGAGCCCCTTGGGGGCGGACGGGTGGAGGGCTGCGAGCACGGAGCGAGAGGCCGCAAGGCCGAAGCCCGAGCGCAGCAGACGGCCCGGGCGGGCCGGGCTCATTCCCTTTCCTGGCCGCGACGCGGCCCCTGTTATGTCCTGCGCGAAGCGCCTTGCATGGCTTGGTGTTGCGTACTCCATACCGGCCGCTTTGCGGCCCTGATGTACTGAAGCGCGGCACGCGCGTAACCCGGCCGGGGGCGCCAGACATAACGCAAATTAGCGATGGGCGACGGGACAGGGCGCAACGCGCACCTACCCGGCGCCCAGCGCTAATTTCCAAGCGTTATGTTCAATTGGCCACAAGGCCAATTTACCCCCGGCCTCGTGCCCCGGCCGCAAGGCCGCTGGACATTCCTCAGCCTTCGGGCCGCAAGGCCCGCACACGCTTGGCCGGTGCGCCTTTATTCGTCTCTCTGGATATGTCGTTGACTCTTCGTTCCTCTGACATCGCCTTTCATCGTCGATCACTTCTTGCGAGCTTCGTATCACGCACTCAACACGGTACCATTTTGTAGTACCATATAGCCATGAAACGAGCCCACACCAAGACCCTTGAACTCATCTTTGCACGCCCCGTCTCGGCCAACGTGCGCTGGGCCGATATCGAGGCGCTTTTTCTCGAACTGGGCGCCACCATCACCGAACGCGAAGGCTCGCGGATCGCGGTCGTACTGTTTAGCCAAGTGCAGGTCTATCACCGCCCGCATCCCCGGCCAACTACCGATAAAGGTGCCATCGCCAGCGTGCGCAAATGGCTCGAATCGAACGGAGTAAAACCATGAACATCCTGAGCATCGACAACTATCGTGCCGTCGTCACCTACAACCCGGACACTGACATGCTGCGCGGCGAATTCCTTGGCCTCAACGGCGGCGCAGACTTCTACGCGAGCGACATCCCCACGCTCAAGACCGAGGGAGCCAAGTCCTTGGCCGTATTCCTCGACGTCTGCCGCGAGAACGGTATCGATCCGGTGCGCCATTTCTCCGGCCGCTTCAATGCCCGCATCGATCCCGAGCTTCATGCACGTGCTGTCGAAACGGCTGCGGCTGAGGGCATTAGCCTCAACCAACTCATCGAACGCGCTATCGAACACGAAGTGCGCACCTGAGCGCTGTTTTGGGCGCACGCGTCCCGTTACCCGTTACGGACTTTGCGTGGATCTGTTCGCGTCGTTGACTCTTCGTCGCTCACTTCGTCGCCGTCGTCATCGTCCGCTTCCGCCTCGATAGCAGCGAAGAGAGAAGCAGCATCCAGCCCCGCCGGGTGCGTCGCGGCATGAATCTCCCTGAGCTTGCCGATCGACACGTGCGTGTAAATCTGCGTGCTCGTCAGATCCGCATGCCCCAGCAACATCTGGATGAACCGCACGTCCGCGCCGTTATCCAGCATGTGCGTCGCGCACGCATGGCGCAGCGCGTGGCACGAGCCTTTATCGATTCCCGCTCGCCGCATGTAGCGCGTCACGATCGCGCTCAGTTGTCCCAGCGTGAACGCCGTCCCGTAGTCCGTCAGGAACAGCGTCCATTGCTCCGTATGCACCACCAGCGCCGTGCGTTCATCGAGCAGATAACGCTCAACCCACGCACACGCACGCTCGCCTATCGGCACGAACCGGTCACGCCGGCCTTTGCCCTGCCGAATCGCAATCGTGCGCGTGTCCAGGTCGATATCGCCCAACTGCAACTGCGCGATCTCCATGCGCCGCATCCCCGTGCTGTACAGCACCTCCAGGAGCGCGCGATCGCGCATGCCCGTCACCGACTCCAGATCCGGCTGCCCCATCAGCGCCTGAACCTGCGCC
>NZ_JBAUSA010000238.1:0-4333 GCF_049581465.1 Caballeronia sp.
GGACCATACGCACGGCTTCCAGCATGAATTCCTGCGTATATCGAGCTCTCGGATTACCCATCTTTCCTTCCTCCTTGCGTGAGTTTTACACACTCAGCAAGGGATCCATTTTTTGCGGACAAGCTCAATTGAAGACCTCGCCCTTCAACGCAAAGTCCTACAGCGGGACGTCGCCGTGCGCCACCGGCGTTACCAGGCAGCCGGCCAGATCGTAGCCGACAGCGATCTAATCGCTCGCGCTCCCGTGGCATTTCGGAGAATGGTTTGCACAAACCTTACCACCTCAGGTGATGCCGATGCCGCCCGACGGCGTTATCACATTAAAGTGTTTGCAGCGCAGTAGTTCGATGGAATGACCTTTCCTTAAAACCCGCCCGGACTTTGGGTAAGGTTAGTGAAACGACGCCATTCGGCAAAGCGTTCACTCTTCGTGGTTGGCGCTCGCCATGCTATAGGCGCGCGTCAACGGACGCCCGTCGACCTCGCGGCCAATCATCACGAACTGACCATTTCGAAATCGAAAGCCGGAATTACGGGTGGCGATGAAACTGAAAAGCGAATCGGTCCAGTGCCGGACAGAAAGAACTTTCTCTCTTTGGAATGCGCTCATGTGACTTGGTTTTTCCGACTGCCTTGATGTAGAGCGTACGGAGCTGTTCGCCTGGACGTAGTCCGAAGTAACTCGATCGAACGATTGATGATTTGGCGTGCGACTTACCCTGGTATCAGAGATGGTCAACATGCGTCGACGCGCAATGACGGCTAAAAATCGCAGTCGATGAACGTTTCCTGACTTTCGGGACAGGCAATGCAGAAGCCGGCGGCGAACGACTGACCGTTGGAAAGATGTGATCGCCAACCAACGCTATCCACAGATGGGCGATCACGGTGTCGCCATCGATAACCCCGAAGATTCCGGGGCGCTGGCCGCCTACGGCTACTTACCCGTGCGGAAGCATGACAATCGACCCGATCGTCTTGCGGGCGCCCATGTACTTGTGCGCCACCGCCGCTTCCCGCAGCAGAAAGGTCTTCGCAACATTGCTATGGAGTACACCAGCCTTGACGGCATCAAACAAGCAGCGCGAGCCTGCGTCGATTTCACTACGGCTCGCCATGTAGTGCCAGAGTGCAGGCCGAGTGATAAAAAGCGACCCGCGCACGCCCAGGTCCTCGACCACGTTGATCGGGTCCGCCACTCCCGACGCGTGACCATAGGCTGCGCACATTCCGAGTGGCCGCAGGCAGTCGAGGGACTTCTGCAGTGTGTCTTTGCCGATCGAATCGTAGACCACGTGAACGCCCTTCCCCCCTGTGATTTCTCGAACGGATGCGACGAAGTCCTCAGTGGAATAATTGATCGTATGGTGACAGCCGAGGTTACGAGCAATCTCGGCCTTTTCGTCGGTGCTGACAGTGCCGATTACGGTGGCGCCAAGGTGGCGCGCCCAGGGACACATGATGTGACCCATGCCGCCGGCCGCCGCGTGAATGAGCACGTAGTCTCCGGGCTGCACCTTGTGTGTCCGATGCAGCAGGTATTGTGCCGTCATTCCTTTCAGGATCAATCCCGCGAGATGCACGTCATCGAGCGCCAGGTCCTTGGGAACCTTGATCAACTTATCGGCTGGGTAGAGGCGCTCCTGGCTGTAGGCGCCGAGGGGGGGAAGGCAAGTGCAGACCCGCTCGCCAACGGCGAAGTCGCTGACACCGGGACCGACCTCCTGGATCACGCCAACCGCCTCGAAGCCGACCACCACCGGCGGCTCGCCGACGATCAGCGGGTGCGGAATGCCGGCTCGGTGGTAAGTATCCAAGAAATTCACTCCGACTGCCGTATTACGAAGGCGCACTTGGCCTGGGCCAGGAGCCCCAACCTTAATCTCCTCCCATACGAAGTTGTCAGGCCCACCTTTCTTATGAATTACCGCTGCCATTCCCATGATATACGTCTCCATATCGGTTATTTACAACGCAGCGACTCTGTCGCCACGAACAGCACTTAAGAAGCGCAGGCGAGCTTCACGCCGTCGGCTTAGTTGCTCGCTCATTGCGAGCTCAAATTGACTTCGCTATCGATGCCGAAAAACGAAACACAGCGGAGGTTGCCTCGGGGTGCGGCGATCTTCACCTTCCGTGTTCTCGCCTGGGCGCTCAAACACAAGTGACGCCGCCGCGAGGCAAAGAGCGAATGCGATATCGCGCATACGCGACTTTGGTTACATGGCGACGTCTTCGAATCGAAACGCCCCATCTCGCAGAGCGAACACCTGCTTCTTCAGCCATGTATCGCTGGCGTCCGGGAAATCGGACCGATGGTGGACTCCGCGCGTCTCCGTGCGGCGCAACATGGCTTGGCGCATACCGTCAGACAGATTGATAGAGCGCTCGAGGCGAAAGATTTCTTGCATCTCGCTATAGCTGTTCCAGCCGAACGAGCGGACCTCGTTCAGGAGTTCAGCAAACTGTTCTCCGACACGTTGAAGCCGTGCGCCGTTACGAATAGGACCAAGAGCAAACTGGTTTGCGCGACGCAGATCGCCCATTACCCCCTCGATCCGGCTTGCCTTTCCGGCTTTGCTGCCCGGCGGCAGAAGCGATGCACCGTTCTTCGCAGCCGCGCCGTTAAGGCTCCCGGCCGAATGCCGTCCGGCAATCCGACCGTACGTCATGGCATCGACGAGCGCAGTGCCACCGTGACGGTTGGCGCCATGCACGCCACCGGCCAACTCGCCCGCAGCGTAGATTTTGGGAAGATTGGTGCGGCCGTTCACATCGATCCTCAGACCGCCGATTGTGTAGTGCGATGAGGGTGCAACCCGTACCGGCGTGGTGCGGAAATTCGGGAAGCACTTTCCCAAGAAGGTGCCTGTGAGTGAGTCCGGCGCCCAATCCTCTGATTTCGTTTCGCGGAAGTCAACAAAGACCTTCTTGCCTTCGACAATCTCCGTCTGCACCACTGCGGCCAGGTGATCCCAGTTGTGCAGTTCCGCAAGGTATTGCGAGCCCTCGCCAAGATGCTTCACCAGGATGTTTTCGCCCTTGTCGTTAATGAGCTTGGCAAGCCTCGGGAAATCCGGATAAAGGAAAATTGTCGGCGCGCCCTCCTCACTGACTGAGAGCGGGTAGAACTGCATGAACTCCATATCGACCAGCTCGGCACCGGCGTCCATCGCCATGCCGTGACCATCGCCCGTCAGCGTCTCGGGGTTATCTGTGACCTCGTATAGGCCCTGAACCCCACCGGTCGCCAGGATGATCGATCGAGCAGCGATTGTCACCGGCTTGCCATCGATAAGGGTACCTACCGAGGTGGAATCCGGTTCGAGAACCAGAGCGCTTCCTCGCACGCGCCGAATCTTGGGCGAACTGTTGACAGCTTTACGCAACTTGGCATAGAGCGCCGTTCCGTGTGTCGATGAGAACTCCATCATGAGCCCCGTCATGTCTTCGACGTCACTCTCGCCGTAATCGGCATCCAATCCGGCGAGGAGCTCCTTTCCGCTCTTGCTCACTGCCCGGCGCGCTCTCAGTCCACGCTCAACGTTGTCGACGGGAATCTCATATTGCGCAATCAACTCCGCCATTTCTTTTGGAGCTTCATCGACGAGACGCCTCAAGAGAGCGCTATCACACAAGCCCTTGCCTGTGGTCTGCGACATAGCTTCGAAAAGCTGGGCACGATCAAAGCCTTCGTGCGCAGCAAAGGTAAGAAAGCCAGTGGAAACGGCAGTGCTCGGTGCGCGGCCATCCCCAAGCATGATGACGGCACAACCCGACTCGCTTGCAGTAAGGGCTGCCGTTTGCCCTGCACAGCCTTCGCCTACCACCAGTACGTCGGTTACAAGAAAATCTGACATGAACGTCCTCCTTCGGTCAAACATTGAATTAACGGATTCTTAACGACCAGTAGACATGAGGGGAGAACGCCATACGCTTGTCTCCGAAAACATCTTCCTTCTTTATTGGCGTCGCGAACGTTGCGCGCGACCTATCTAAGCCTTGTGCCTCGACGAAGCGGCGGCCGCCACCACACTTCTGCTAGCTGGCCGATCGCTCATCTATGTCGCGAGCCCATCCTATCCCCGTGCGAGTCGGCCCCAACAGTGGCTTGAACGCATAAGTGTTCTGCGAAATCGTCACGAATGAGTTGGAAAATATGTTTCGACGTACGGAGAAGGGTGAGCGCGAAACCATGCATTGCAGTCCGCGTTTGAAAGCGTCGAAGGGTGTGAACGACTGGATGGCTTCAGGGTATGCGAATCACGCTCCCGCACCCCGCGTGCTGTAGCGCACCAGAAACCTTGTGCGCTTGTGTCAGTCCACCTTGCAC
>NZ_JBAUSA010000239.1:0-2128 GCF_049581465.1 Caballeronia sp.
TCACTGCTCGTCACAAGGAAAACGGCACGATCGCCGAGCGTGCTCGCGAGCATATCGACAGCTTTTTCCGCGATAGGGTCGACTTCCGTCGCGGGCAGTAGCGCAAGCAGGTTGGTCTGCAACGGCGAAGGGCCGGCGAAGCGCCAGCCGCAATACAACGCGGCGACAAGTGCGAACAGCACCCACGCGGCGCGGATGCCGAAGACCTGTCTTGCGGATCGCCGTGGCAAAACTTGCATCAGGGCGCTCCGAACAGTGCGCGCTCGGCCGGCGTCAGGTCGTTGACTGCCTCACTTTTCGTAAAGTCGATGCGCGTGGTGTCGCCGTTTGCGAGCGCAATGCGCAAGGTCTGCAAAAAGTCACCGCCGTTCATCTGCAAGCCCTTGATCGACTGGGCGATTTGCGGCTGCGCGGGCGTCAGTTGCATGTGCCACTGCGCGGGGGTCCCGTCCGCCTGTACGGTGAACTGCGAGTAGAGCGCCGATAGATCGCCGCCCAGCATCGCGCGCATCATTCGCGATACCTGCGCCACGCCGCGCATGCCGTTGCCATTGCCGTTGTTCGTCGATACGCGTTGCCCCGTCGCGCTGACTTCGCTCACGCCGGCGTCGGTGATGACGTAGGTTGCCTGGTAAGGCGATTCAATATGCCAGATCACGCCACGCTCGCGCACGAATAAAATTGAACCCGTGCTGACCAGCGGTTGCCTCATAGCGGACAAGGTTTGTGTCTGCGTAAATTGTGCGCGCACGCCCTTCGCGTGCGCCAATCGCGCGGCGACCTGCGAGACAAGTGCCGCGTTGCTGGCGGGCTCGGCGGCGCAAGCATCGAACGATATCGCCAGCGCCAACGCCACCGCTAGCGCGCCAAGCAGCCTCAGCGTGCCCATGCGCGCTCCAGGTTCTCAAACACCACTGGTGGAGAAACGAACTGCAATTCCTGCGTCGCGGCGTCGATGGCAACCTGGATCGTGTAGCCCTTAGTCAAGCGTTCGCCCGTTGCGCAGTCGAATATCTCGTAGCCGATCTTCAGGCGGTTTTCGAATTCGAGCAGTTGCGTGCGGACATCGAGTCGCTGGCCGTAGATCGCGGGCCGCACATATTTCAAGTGCGCCTCGACGATCGGCCACACATACCCCGACGCCTGCATTTCACGATAGTCATAGTCAAACGCGCGCAACAGCGCCGCGCGGCCGATCTCGAAGTACTTCAGATAGTGGCCGTGCCAGCACACGTTCATCGCGTCCACGTCGTGGAACGGCACTTCGACCGGGGCGCTCGCCGTCAGCGTCTTGCGTGTTTCGTTCATGCTGGAACGCCCTGTTGGTAGTCGTCGAAGAAGCCATCGACGAGCGCGCACGCGGCAATTCTCGCGGTCAACGCGCGCAGGTCGCCCTCAAGCGCCCGGTCTTCATCGACGAACGGCGACTCGGCCGCGACGCTTGCCATGAACGCCTGCAGCGGCGCGGGAACAAGCGTAGTCGCGTCGATACCCAGTCGCAGACGCGCGGCTTGCACCGTGGCAAGCGTATGCGCGGCCGCAACCTGCTCAGTCAATTCGAGCACGCGCAGGCAATCGCGCGCGGCGATCGTGCCCATGCTCACCTTGTCCTGATTGTGCGATTCGGTGGAGCGCGAGAAGACGCTCGCGGGCATGGTCAGCTTGAGCGCTTCCGCCGTCCACGCCGACGACGATATCTGCACGGCCTTGAATCCGTGATTGATCGAAGCGCGCGCCGGCGCCGCGCCCGACAGGTTGCGCGGCAAGTTGTTGTTGAACTTGTCGTCCACCAGCAGTGCTAACTGCCGGTCCATCAAGTCGGCAAGATTCGCGACGGCGACCTTGAGCGCATCCATGGCGAACGCGATATGGCCGCCGTAGAAGTTGCCGCCGTGCAGCACGCGCCCGGTATCGGGATCGATCAGCGGGTTGTCGTTGGCGCTGTTCAGCTCGTTCTCGACGTCGCGGCGCACCCACGAAAGCGCATCGCGTGCGACGCCGATCACATGGGGCGCGCAACGGATTGAATAGCGATCCTGTAGCCGATGCCCCGGCGTGTCGTCCCGGCCGGCGAGATCCGCGCGGATCCAGGCAGCGGCCTCACCCTGCCCGGCGTGCGGCTTGACTT
>NZ_JBAUSA010000240.1:0-10144 GCF_049581465.1 Caballeronia sp.
CCAATGGGCGATCCTGTTCTCGCATCCGAAGGATTTCACCCCAGTTTGCACGACCGAGCTAGGATACATGGCCGGGCTAAAGCCGGAATTCGACAAACGCAACACTAAGGTTATCGGACTCAGCGTGGATCCGGTCAGCGACCATCAGAAATGGGCGAAGGATATCGCCGAGACGCAGGGACACGCGGTCAACTATCCGATGATTGGCGACGCGGATCTGAACGTCGCGAAGCTCTACGACATGATTCACCCAAACGCCAGCGGCGGCCCGCGCACCGCCGCGGACAACGCAACGGTTCGCTCAGTGTTCATCATCGGGCCCGACAAGAAGGTTAAGGCGTTGCTCATGTATCCGATGACGGCAGGCCGCAATTTCGACGAGGTGCTGCGTCTGCTCGATTCCCTGCAACTAAGCGCGAAGCATATGGTAGCGACGCCTGTGAACTGGAAGCCGGGTGAAGATGTGATTATTCCGACGTCGGTTTCAAACGATGACGCGATGCGGAAATATCCGCAGGGTTTCAAAACTGTGAGGCCGTACCTTCGGTACGTGACACAACCGAGGTAAAGCGCTCTGTGCTGCGTGGCGAGCGCCGGGCGGGGATCGATCGGAGCCCGGTCCTTGGTCATCCCAGCGGCGAATTCGGTAGTATGCAGGCTGGGTTGGCGGCAGCGGTCCTGCCGTCAACCTCAAGCGAAAACGAGAGCGCCAGGCGAGGGAGCCAATCGTGTTGATCTTCCGACAATTGTTCGATCAGCAATCGTCCACGTACACCTATCTTCTTGCCGATCGCGCAACGGGAGCGGCTGTTCTTATCGATCCGGTATTTGAACAAGTACGCCGCGATACCGCACTGATCGACGAGCTTCGATTGCGCCTGGTTTATACAATCGATACCCACGTTCACGCCGATCACGTGACCGGCGCCTGGATGCTTAAGCGGCGCACGGGCAGCCAGATTGCGATATCGGCGGCGAGCGGCGCCGAAGGCGCGGACCGCTATCTGAGTGATGGGGATCGGTGCGAATTCGGCGCGCGGCATCTGGTGGTGCGCGCGACACCGGGTCATACGAATGGATGCATCAGCCTCGTGCTCGACGACGAGACCATGGCGTTCACTGGCGATTGCCTGTTGATCAGGGGCACTGGCCGTACGGATTTCCAGCACGGTGACCCGCGCTCCATGTTCCGGGCGGTCCACGAGCGGATTTTCACGCTCCCCGAGTCCTGCCTGCTTTACCCTGCGCACGATTATCGCGGCCTGACCGTCACGAGTGTGGGCGAGGAGCGGCGCTTCAATCCGCGCCTTGGCGGCGAACTCTGCGAGGACGATTTCGCCGGATACATGTCGAACCTGAGTCTGCCGCATCCAAGGCAGATTGACGTAGCGGTGCCTGCGAACCTGAAATGCGGGGTCGCGGCGAACGACCCCACGCAGGCTGCCGAGCCCGACTGGGCGCCGCTGACGTACACCTTTGCGGGAATCTGGGAAATCAATTCGCAATGGCTTGAGGAAAATCGCCATTCGGTCCAGATCGTCGACGTACGCGAGCCTGCCGAGTTCGAGGGGCCGCTCGGCCGCGTTCCCGAAGCCCGACTCATTTCACTTGGCGACCTGGCCCGGCGCGCCGGCGAGCTTACACAGGAACGCCCGGTCGTGACGGTCTGCCGGGCCGGCGGACGGTCGGCGCAAGCCACGGTGATACTGCGGCAGGCAGGGTTCGAGGCCGTCGCCAACCTCGCTGGCGGCATGCTCCGCTGGCGTGCAGAAGGTCGTGTCGTCGAGAACGGCAGCATGTAGCCCTCATCGCCCGCGTCACTGTACGCGGGCGTTGCGTATCATCGAGTACAGCGATGGACAGTCAGTGGTCACGCTTGCTGTTCGAGCACCGGATAGTCGGTGTATCCAAACCCGTCTCCACCATAGAACGTCGATCGGTTGTGCTTGTTTAACGCCGCTTCGGACATCAATCGGCTGACGAGATCAGGGTTGGCTATAAACGCGCGGCCGAAACCGATCGCGTCCGCATGCCCGGCCAGGATCGCTTCGCCCGCCGTTTCTGCCGTATATCCGCCAGCCGAGAGAACCGGGCCGTTAAACATGCGACGGAACAACTGGGCATTGTTGGCGCTATCTATGCTGATGTCTTCTGCCAGGCCGATCGAAGATGAACGCGGTTCGATCAAGCTAAGGTAGGCCAGGCCGAACGTGTTCAGCCGGCCGATCAAATAGCTGAAAAGGGCGATTGGGTCGCTGTCATGCATGTCGTTGAAGTTGCCGTGCGGGGAGATTCTGACACCGACGCGATCCGGGCCTATGGCTTTAGAGACTGCATCGACCGTCTCGATCAACAGCCTTGCTCGAGCGCCAATCGATCCGCCGTATTCGTCTTCGCGGTGATTGCTACCGTCTTGCAGGAACTGGTCAAGCAGATAACCGTTGGCGCTGTGCAGTTCCACGCCGTCAAACCCGGCCGCAATTGCGTTCACGGCAGCCTGCCGGAAAGACTCCACGATACCGGCGAGTTCGTCCGTCCCAAGCGCACGCGGTGTTTCGAACTCGACCAGCGAGAACTCCGGCGTAAATGCCTGGCCTGAAGCTGGAGCGATGGCGGACGGCGCGACAGGCAACGAGCGATCAGCGGTGTACAACGAGTGCGATGTCCGGCCGCTATGCACGATTTGCATCACGATCCGGCCGCCCTTTTTATGGACCGCACAGGTTACTTCTTTCCACCCTGCAATCTGCTCGTCGGTGTAGATGCCGGGCATGTCCGGATAACCGTTGGCGTCAGCGGTGATGGAGGTAGCTTCCGTGATGATCAGGCCGGCAGACGCACGCTGGGCGTAATACTCGGCGCTTAAGGCGGTCGGCACGCCAAGCGGTGCTCTCATGCGCGTCAATGGCGGCATGACGATACGGTTCGGCAATGTCATCTTGCCGAGCTGGAGGGGGACGAACAGGTTATCGATTGACATGATGGTTTCTCGTTAAAGGGTCAGTGGAATGGGGACGCTTGATCTGTTTGGTCTCAACATAAGAGCGAGGGCACCGATTTCGCACAGACCGCCCACCCATCCCAGGTCGGCAGCAGTGCCGTGGCTTAGGGTGAAGGCGCCGAGTGCGGCACCCGCAGCAAAACCCAGATACAAAAACGAGGCATTGAGCGAAAGCGCAACGGGCGCGACCTTAGTGCCTGCGACTTGAATCAGACGGGCTTGTTGCGCGGGGTGCACAGCCCATGCCGCAACGCCCCACACTACGATGGAGACTAATAAAGGGACGATCGCCTGGTTCAAGCCGACATACCTTGCGATCAGTGAAAGGCCGACCAGTGCGACCGTCAAGATCGGCAAGCCGACGAAGATGACGCGCACTGAACCAAAGCGGTCGGTGCCGGTTCCGCCGACGAATACGCCACCGGCAGCAGCGGCTCCCCAGAGAAAGAATGCGATTCCGAAGTGCATCGGTTGAAGGCTGGTCGACGCCGTGAGCAAAGCGGCGAGGTAGGTATAGACGGCGTAGGTGCCTGACGACCACAGTGTCGTCATCAGCAGTGCCTTGAGAACGGCAGGTTGCGCAATGACGGCAAAACGTTCCTTAAGGCTCGCTACCGGCATGCCCGCTCCCATTTCGCCGGTCAGGCCCATGGCAAGGCCAACAGTGGCGATAGTGGCGAGTACCGCGACACACGCAAAGGTCGCTTGCCAACCAAACGCATTGCCAATTACAGCGCCGAGCGGTACCCCCAGTGCAATGGCGACCGTAATGCCCGCGTTGACAATCGCAAGCGCACGGCCTCGGCGTTCCGGTGCGACCAAAGCACTTGCCAGTGCAAAGGCGCCGGGCATATACAAGCCCGCGGCGAGCGCCAGAAGCACGCGTGCGCCGACCAGCATCCAATACGTGTGGGACGCCGCCGCAATGACGTTGGCAGCCGCAAATGCCGCCATGGAGGCGATTAGCAGCGTGCGTCGATTTAAAGGACTCGTGAGAGCGGTCAAGACGGGCGAGCTAACCGCATACGCGAGTGCAAAGATGGTGACCAACTGTCCCGCGGTCGCAAGGGTGGTCGAGAGGTCCCGTGCAACGGCGGGCAAAATTCCCGCAATCATGAAGCCTTCGGTACCGATTGCAAAAGCGCCTAATCCCATCCAGTAAAGTGGCGCCGAGGAACCGGATGGAGAAGATGAATCTGAGGAAATCATGTCGGTCGAGGCCTCGTTGAAGTCGGGGATGATTCAGTGAGGTCAAGATAACGTTAATGATTTAAACAATAAATAGCTCAATCACTCCAGCTTTATTTCACCTGTGAAACAATCGAGACTGATCCCTATTTGCGCATCACGCCCTGAACTGCGGTCTCGTTTTGCGCGAACAAGGCGGCCAGCCAGTCGACGAATACCCGGACCTTGGCGCTGAGATGCCGGTTAGGGGGATAAACCACGTAGACGGGAATGGCGTCTGCCCACCAGTCGGAAAAAGCGGGTTCCAAAGCGCCACTTTCGATGTGCATCGCCGCCAGGAATGTCAGCACATGAACGACACCGAGGCCGGTTAATCCCATTGCCAGACAAGCTGTCGCATCGTTTGCGGTGAGGGTACGATTGCCCGATATTTCAACTCGTTCGCCGGCGCGGCTTACTACTAGAGGGAAAGGCCGCCCCGTTCGCGCGGCTATCATTTGAATGACAATGTGCCCGTCTTCCAGTTGCGCCGGATGAGTGGGCCGTCCGTACCGCTTCCAATATGCAGGGGTCGCGCACAGGACCTGCCGGACATCTCCAAGCCGTCGGGCAACTAATGATTGATCGGTGACCTTGCCGGTACGTACCACGCAATCTACGTTGTCCGCGATCAGGTCGACGGGCCGATCGCTCACGCCGAAGTCGAGCTGGATGTCGGGATATCGCGACACAAAATCGGGCAGTGCCGGGATGATGATCCCCAACCCTACCGGCACGGGGAAATCGACGCGTAAGCGTCCCTTGGGATTGCTTTTAGCCCTGGACATGACCCCTTCAAGCTCTTCGAGCTCATTGAGCAAGCGCACGGCCCGCTCGTAATACGCCGCGCCGTCGGTGGTCACGCTCACTTTGCGTGTTGTTCGGTTAAGCAGCTTGGTATCGAGTTCCGTTTCGAGCGTCTGGATCAGCCGCGTAACGGTAGGCTTTGGGATGTCCAGCGTTTCGGATGCCTTGGTGAACGTCCCGGTCTCCACTACCCGTACAAACGCCTTCATTGCCAGAAATTTGTCCACAGCATCCCCTTTCAAGACCCACGTGGTCGCCCAAGCATTATTCCACCATTGAAACAAAGTAATAGCGCAAGGGCTATTTATTGCTCACCGCTCAACGATTACGCTTCGTTCATCGCGGCGGATCTCGCCATCGAATTTAACTTCAAGGGTGACCCATGAAAGATGCCAAGGACCTGTTTTTTGAGTTTCTGAGTTCATTCAGAGACACTAAAAAGGCGACTTCGTTGTTCGCGGATGATGGCGTGGTTGAACTGCCCTATCTTGCTTCACTCGGCATTGAGCCGCGGTACGAGGGTCACGTCGCCATTCAGGGATTCTTTGAGGTGGTGCTAGGCCTGTTTCCTGACTTCGAGTTTCCGCGTTCCAACGTTCGGATGCTTATCGAGACCCCGACGCAAGCATTCGCCGAATATGAAATCGATGTGACGGCGGCGGCAACGGGGCGGCCGATGCATCAACATTTCTTCGGGCGACTGGTCGCCGAGAATGGAAAGATCAAGTTGCTGCGTGAAGCGCTGAACATCCTTGCGACCGCGCAGGCTGCTTTGCCTGGCGGTGCTGCCGAGCTGGCGATTCCTGGAACCGTGGAACCCCTGCAGCCTGGAAAGCAGTGGCTCGATATCGTTCAGAAAGCGAGTTTGCCGGAAGAGTTCGCCAAAGCGTTTGCCGATGATGTGGTGCTCGACGCATCCATCGCTCATCACCCAATGCGCGGAGTGGACGAAGTCAGGAGTTTTTTAATCGCGACGCGAGCGATGGTCGAGACATTTGGCTTCACGGACGAGGGATGGTCGGCCAACAAGATGTGGCTGGAATGGGAGGGCACGGCTTTCGACGGCCAGGCGGTCGGAGGAACGACCATCGTCACTCGCAATAATGCGGGTTTGATCGACACGATACGTCTATTGCACCGCCCGCTCAGTATGGTTCAACTGTTCTCGAAAGAGCTAGATGAAAATCTTGAAGGGAAAGTGCGTCTAGAGGTCTTCCAGGATGACACTCCCTATCGGCGGCCAGGAGTGTAAGCTGGCTTCGTCGTGCAAGACGACCTCGATCTGGCGGCAGTCGGGTCGCGCGTGACAGGAACAAGGCAACCCTATGCAATAGGCCGACCATCACGGGACTTACACCAAATCGCGATTTATTATGGAGTGTTTATGAATGATCTCTTGGCTCTTGCCATCAAGGCACATGGTGGTCTGGAGCGCTGGAACAGCTTCACTCGCCTTAAAACGACATTGTCGGTTGATGGCGCCATCTGGCACTTGAAGCAGCAACCCGGGCTATTGACCGACAAGATCTTCGAGATCCAGACGCACGCAGAGCATTTGACGATCACGCCGTTCATCGCAGCGAATCTGCGCAGTGTGTTCGTGCCCGAACGCCTTACCCTGGAGACGCTGGATGGTGAGGTTGTAGAAAGTCGCGATGATCCGGAAGAGGCCTTTGCCGGTCAGACGATTGAGTCGCCATGGGATAAGTTTCATGTTGCCTATTTTGCCAGCGAGGCCCTGTGGACCTATCTGACGTCACCGTTTCTCTACACGTATCCCGGCTTCGAAACTGAGGAGATCGAACCTTGGCATGAGAATGGTGAAGTTTGGCGTCGGCTGAAAGTCACTTTCCCCGACTATATTGCGAGCCACACCGAAACCCAGGTTACGCACTTCGGACCCGATGGATTAATGCGGCGTCACGATTATACGGTCGACATTCTAGGCGGCGCGACCGGCGCGAACTACACAACCGACTATCAGGAGTTCCAGGGCATCATGATGCCGACCACGCGTCGGATTTACGCTTATGACGAGGCAATGCAGAAGGTACTGGAGCCACTGCTGGTATCGCTTGATTTCAGCGGGCTTACGTTCAGCTAAATGATGCCTGCAGTGCCGTGTTACTGGAAAGGCAAAGACGTGGCGATCGACGTTCACGCACGGGGCGGGCATACCGTGCTCCAGATCGTCCAACACGGGTAGTGACTTTTACCTGAAGCGCATTTCACCCTAGAATCGTATCGGCCACTCAATCCACCGACGGTGGGTCATGTTGCCATCGATTCGATATCGTTGGTCGAACACAACGGGGTAAGCGATGCCATCCATGCAGTCATTTGCGCCCGCGCTCATCGTGAGTGTGCTGAGTGTGCTCTTCGTCAGCTTTGGCGCAGGAGGAGAGGCCGCAGCTCAGGTCCCGCCTACGGGTGACGCCGCGCAGGGAAAAGTCTTCTTTCAGAAAAACTGCGCCATGTGTCATGCCGACGCCCTCGGACCTGGGAACGTGGCGATCATGCGGCAAGGCCCTAGCCTCGTGGGTGTTTTTGGCCGGCGCGCCGGCTCTCTCCCAAACTTCAGCTTTACAAATGCCTTGAGCGTCTCAGACATCACCTGGAATTCAACGACCCTGGATCGCTACCTCGTGAATCCGACGACGAATGTGCCGGGCACGACCATGCCGGTTAATGTCACCGATTCCAACGATCGCCTCAATTTAATCGCCTACCTTTCCACGTTGAAGCTGCCGGCCGGTGTTTCCCCGATCGCCGGCCTCGCGTCCGCACCAACGCCTGAAAATGACCCTGGCAATTGGCGACATGCCGCTCCCGGTGTCGAGCATCACCTCACGCTGGCGGATTTACCCGCGCCTTACAGCAGCGTTTCGGCCGGAAACGGTCCGCAAGTCGTGAAGCAGCCCGCAGAAGCGTCATTGTCGGCTCCGCCGGGATTCAGGGTCCGGTTGTTCGCGACGGGCCTGTCGAATCCCCGCATAGTGCGTGTCGCACCGAACGGAGATATTTTTGTCGCGGAGACGGCCGCGAATCGCGTACGGGTATTACGTGCCGCTGACGGAGCGGATACGCCGTCCAATAATCAGGTTTTTGCCGATGACCTGGACCGGCCCTTCGGCATCGCGTTTTATCCGCCGGGTAACCATCCGCAATGGATCTACGTGGCGAATAACAACTCGGTGATTCGTTTCCCGTATCGCAGTGGGGACCTTAAGGCGAGCGGCGCGGCGCAGGTCGTCGTGCCACGTCTGACGGAAAGCCGGGGCGGGCATAGCACGCGCGATATAGCTTTTTCGTTGGATGGCAAGCACATGTTCATTTCCGTCGGTTCCGGGTCGAACGTCGCCGAAGGCTTGAGCCGGAAGAGTCCCGCGGACATCTCTCGTTGGGAAGCCGAACACGGACAGGGTGCCGCATGGGATGCAGAGACCCATCGCGCCGACATTCTCGTAACGGACCCCGAAGGTCATGAACCGCTCCACACGTTTGCGACGGGCATTCGCAACGGCGTAGGAATCGCGGTGGAGCCGACCACGGGTGAGTTATGGAGTTCGACGAACGAGCGCGACGGCCTTGGCGATAATCTGGTGCCGGATTACGTGACCCGCGTGAAAGCAGGCGGATTCTACGGTTGGCCCTGGTATTACATGGGCGGCCACGAAGACCCTCGCCACCCTGGCGAGCGCCCCGATCTTGCCGGGCTGACAATTAGCCCCGACGTAATGCTGCAGTCGCACTCGGCCCCGCTGGAGATGTGCTTCTATACAGCGACCACGGGCGTAGCGCTGTTTCCCGCCGAGTATCGGGGAGACGCCTTCGTGGCGTTGCACGGATCGTGGAACCGAAGTTCTCGCACGGGGTATAAGGTGGTGCGCGTGCGTGTCGATCACGGCATTCCGACCGGCGAGTACATCGATTTTCTCACCGGATTCGTAGTGAACGAGCGTAGCGTCTGGGGCAGACCCGTCGGCGTGGCGGTTGCCCGCGATGGGGCGCTGCTCGTGTCCGAAGACGGCAATGGCACGCTGTGGCGCGTGGCGTATGCGGGCCGTTAGGCAGCGGCGCGTCAGGTCGGTCGATCAGCACGAGGGCGGAGTCGCGCGAGCTTCACCAGGATGAGCGGAGAGTCCATTTGCCCACTTGATCCACTGGCTCGTCCAAGGCGAGAGCGGCGGGTAGACTGAAAACATGCTTGACAGTTAATAGATGACCGGTTATCTTGCTACATCATTACTTTGTTCAAGATAACCGCAATGCCCAGACCCGCTAATCCTGAAGTGCGTTCCCGCCTGTTATCGGTCGGACGCGCAGTCGTCCATGAGAGCGGCTTCAACGGCGCTGGGGTTCAGGACATTACGGCTGCGGCAGGCGTGCCCAAGGGGTCGTTCTACAATTATTTCGATAGCAAGGAATCCTTCGCGGCTGAGATTATCGAAGACTATTGGCAGTCGATTGAACGGCGCCACGGACCGATTCTCTACGACGCGCGCGTCAAGCCATTGGTGCGGATCGAACGGTTTTTCAGGGGGTTATCGCAGGATCACCGCGAACATGACTTCACGCTGGGCTGCCTGATCGGCAACCTGTCGCTCGAACTGGCTAGTGGCAGCGAGGAAACGCGCGTCAAGCTGGCTGACGTGCTCGGCAGATGGGAAAAGGCGCTCGCTGCGTGCCTGCGTGAGGCTCAGGAGCGCAGCGAACTGGACGGCAAGACCGATCCTGATCAACTTGCAGAAATCTTGATCGAGGCCTACGAAGGCGCGATCATGCGCGGCAAGGTTGAGCAAAATGGCAATGCGCTGGAGCGGTTCGAGACGATGGTATTGCCTCGGTTAATCAGCTAATTTTTTTGCTGTTTTTAATAGACGACCGGTCATGTATTCAATAGATGCCGAGCCCTTTAAACGGGAACGGTCCTTCCGCAGTAATCGCAACGCAGAGGACATCATGAGCCACGAAAGCCACGCAGGACAAGTCAACCCCCACCCTTACGCGGATCCGGTCAACCCGGCGCTCCCTCCAAGCGATTTCAAGCTGGACGTATCACGCGCAGCTTTGGTCGTGGTCGATCCTCAGAATGATTTCCTGAGTCCT
>NZ_JBAUSA010000241.1:0-3306 GCF_049581465.1 Caballeronia sp.
GTATAGCGTGGCAGATCGAGGCCGGCTCTTGGCGCATAGCGTCTATCACCCGAGCTGGAGGATGTCGACCAGTTCAAGCTTCTATTTCGAAACGGCGCGTGTCGACGTCATCCGCCGGTTTGTCGAAGAATTCGCGCGCAAGATTTGCTTCACGGGCCAATTGTCGTTCGACTGGATCCAGCATACCGATGGACGCGTGAGCGTTCTCGAATGCAATCCACGTGCGACGAGTGGCTGTCACCTCTTCGCACTCGACGACCTATTGCCGTCCGCGCTTGAGGGCACGCTAACCGAGACGATCGAGGCTACGTCCAGTGCCCCGCGTATGATCGGCGCGGTCATGCTTAGCGCGGGTTTGATCGATGCGTTCAAGCGAGGCGAGCTGCGTCGCTGGCTGCGGGACTATCGCGCAGCCTCGGATGTGATCGGGATCCCCTGCGATCGTGGCCCGATCGCAGGCGCGATAAGCGATCTCGCTTCGTATGCGCGGCTCGCGCTCGCGCAGCGCTGCAGTCTGCGTGAAGCGGCGACGCGGGATATCGAGTGGGACGGCGAGGACTTACCCGGATCATGAGTAAATCCCAATATGTCCGATGGCCCGGGTCCGCGCGGTCCAGGTCATGGAGCACGACGGTCTCATAGGGGCAAGCCCGACGCCACAAGCACCACAAGCGCCGCGTGTCCGGCGGACCTTCCAGCATTTGTTAGCTGGCTGCCTGCGGGCACGTGCCGGTTTAGACGGAGCACCACATGAAACGCGCGTGCGATCGACCCGGGCGCTTCACCGGAAAACGTAACTGGCAATTAAACGTCTGTATGAGTCGATCATGCCTTGTTAGGCAATCACTGTCCGTTGATAGGCTGGTGCGCTGCCAACATAACGGATAGCTTATGTCCCTTGGGGACGCTCATCAGCTGCGTTCCGGTTATGGACTGACAGCGTGCCCCCCATAGCTTTACGCGGGGAGCCGCATCAGGAACTCGAACTTTTATCGGAGGCATTGTGACCGAGCTCTGGCGTTTGCCCGCAACTGAACTTGCCCACCTCATCCGCACTCGAAAAGTCTCAGCGCGGGAAGCTGCGCAGGCGGCTCTTGACCGGCTCGATGCAGTCAACCCGCAAATCAATGCGATCGTTGCACATCGGCCTGACTGGGTGTTGGAACAGGCGGATCAGGTCGACGAACTCGTGGCCCGAGGCAAGGACCCGGGCCCGTTGGCCGGTGTCCCGGTGACAGTCAAGATCAATACGGATCAGGCAGGGTTCGCCACCACGAACGGGACGCGCCTCCAGGAACACCTAGTGGCGCAAGCCAACAGCCCGGCTGTAGAAAATCTTCGGCGAGCCGGTGCCGTGCTTCTCGGGCGCAGTAACTCGCCCACCTTCGCGTTGCGCTGGTTCACCAGCAATCTGCTTCATGGGAGCACCCGCAACCCGCGCGATCCGTCGCTCACTCCGGGCGGCTCAAGCGGAGGCGCGGCAGCGGCCGTGGCATCCGGGATCGGGCATCTCGCGCTTGGCACGGATATCGGCGGTTCAATCCGCTATCCGGCTTATGCGTGCGGAGTTCATGGGCTACGGCCCACCCTCGGACGCGTTCCCGCCTATAACGCGTCCTCGCCGGAGCGCCCAATCGGCACTCAGTTAATGTCCGCCACCGGCCCGATCGGCCGCACCATCGAGGATCTGCGCGTCGCCCTTGTGGCAATGTCCGCGCCCGATCTTCGTGACCCCTGGTGGGTGCCGGTCGCGATCGAAGGTCCGCCTGTTCCGCTCCATGCCGCACTATGTCTTCGCCCAGGTGGACTGCAAATCGCTAAGGAGGTCGAAGCGGCCCTGTTGGACGCGGGCCAGCGACTTTCCGATGCCGGATGGACCGTGGAACAAATCGACGACACGCCATCGATACGCGAGGCCGCCGAGGTGCAGGAGCGCCTGTGGCTCGGTGATGGATTTGAGGCCCTCGCCGACGCGGCCGCGCGCGATGGAGACCCCGGTGCGCTGGCGGTCGTCGCGGCTTCTCGCGCCAAGGTAGAGGCTATGCCTGACGACGTAATCAACCGTTCGCTGGTGCGACGCACTACCCTGATGCGCCAATGGCGTCTATTCCTCTCCAAATATCCTGTGCTGTTGCTGCCGGTGTCGTCTGAGCTGCCGTTCCCTGACGGGCTTGACCTACAGGGGGAGGAAGGGTTCCGGCGTGTATGGGAAGCACAACTTACGATGAGAGCACTACCGGCGATGGGGCTGCCGGGCCTGACCGTCACCACGAACCTTGTCGGCGCCACTCCGGTCGGCGTACAAATCGTCGCCGCTCATTATCGGGAAGATTTGTGCTTGCTCGCAGGCAAGGCGATCGAGGCGCGTGGCGTGCCTCTGTCCCCGATTGATCCCGTCGCATAGCGTTTGTATCGCAATGTATCCACAGGCGGGAGGTGATACACAACGCTTCAAATAAGCGGTTTTCTTGACACAAGCCAGATACTTCCGCGGGGTTAAATGCATCAACGCCGGAATCAAGATGCATTGCACCCCGCGGGGACTTATTAGGCCGCGATCGTGCTCCCTGACATCCGGGCGTCTTCTGGTTGCACAAGACAAACTGTGGAGGTAAGTCATCATGAAATCGCTCATTCAAGCCGTTGTTGTCGCCGCTGTACTCGCCACCCCTTTCGCCGCTTTCGCGCAGTCGAGCCAGTCCGTGACCCGGGCGCAAGTGCGCGCCGAGCTGGTTCAGCTTGAGAAGGCCGGCTATAACCCGGCTCGCGGCTCCGATCCGTACTACCCGGCCGATATCCAGGCAGCCGAAGCCCGCGTGGCCGCACAGAACGGCGCAACCAGCGGCGTCGGCGGAGTGGTTAGTGGTACGTCGGAATCCGGCGCCGCAGCAGTCGGCCGCCCGCTTGCAAATGACGGCATGAAGTCGATTTACTTCGGTCATTAATGCTGTCGGCGCACGCTGCCTCCTGCGCCGATAGTTTGCGGGATGCCACGCGCGACGCCAACCCACGCATCACTCAAAGGGCCACAATCGTGAGCACGAAATCAACGACCAAAGCTTCCGCATGGAAGCGTTCCTCCATCGCCAAACTGGCGGGCGTGGTCGCGCTCGCAGTGGGCGCAATCGCGTCCCAGCGCATCGCGAACTCAGCCGAACCGGCGACGACAGTTCCGGCACCCACCCAGGACGAAAAACTCGCAACGGCGCATAGCGAGACCGCGGTGTTCGCGGGCGGCTGCTTCTGGGGCGTGCAGGGTGTCTTCGAGCACGTGCGTGGCGTAACCCAGGTCGCGGCGGGCTATAC
>NZ_JBAUSA010000242.1:0-1638 GCF_049581465.1 Caballeronia sp.
CGCATACGGCGACGGCAAATGATGCTGGCTCGGCAACGGCAGGTCGAAGTTCCGATGAAAGGCCGGCAGGGCGGTCAATCCCGCGCCCACGGCCGACGACCCGTGATATCCGCGATGCAGGGCGATGACGTGTTTCTTCCACGGCCGCCCGGTCGCGTTGAAATAATGCGTGATGAAGCGCAGGGCGGAATCGACGGCGTCGGACCCGCCCAGCGTGAAATAGACGTGCTGCAACGACGCCGGCGACACCTCGACCAGCTTCTCGGCCAGTTCGATCGCGGGTGCGGAGCCGAAGTGAAAGTAGCTGGTGGCGTAGGGCAGGCGCGTCATTTGTTCCATCGCGACTTTAACGATGCTGGGCTGTCCGTAGCCGACGTTGACGCACCAGAGGCCTGCGAACGCGTCGAGGAGTTCGTTGCCGTCGGCATCGCGCAGAAATGCGCCGTGCGCGGATTCCAGCACGGTGACACCACGGGCTTCGTGGACGCGGTAATTGACGACTGGATGAATCAGGTGTTTGCGGTCGGCTTCAATAAGCGATTGGATCGACATGGGTTTTCTCGTCGCGGTAGTGGCTGGGAGTGGCTCAAAGCGGCCCATGAAGAGTGGGCTGATGACGATCCATACTACTAACGGAAAGCTATCGCGCGAGGCCCTAAACAATGTCTGAAAGAGCGTGCTTGCCGCGTTTTGACGGGCTTGCGCAGCATTTTCTGCCGCGCAAGGCATAACCCGGCTCAATACCCCCGGGTTCGGTCGATCTGACCGATCATCGGCAAGCCTTCGCGATGCCGGCGCAGATTGTCGAGAATGACATCGACGGCGCTATCCGGGCGCGTTGCGCTCGCAATATGCGGTGTGATGCGAACGCGCGGATGTGACCACAACGGATGCGCGGCGGGGAGTGGCTCGGGGTCGGTGACATCGAGGATCGCGCTGTTCAGTTGACCGCACGCGAGCGCCGCTAGCAAATCGTCCTGGTTCAGGTGCGGCCCGCGTCCGGTCTGGATCAGCGCCGCGCCGCGAGGGAGTTTGCTGAACAGCGACCGGTTCAACATGCCGCGCGTGGCTGTGGTGAGCGGCAGCAGGCAGATCAGGATGTCGCAGCGGGCGAGGAAGGCATCGAGCGAGTTTGTGCCGGCATAACAATCGACGCCCTCGATCGAACCACCCGAGCGGCTCCATCCCGCGCATGGAAAGCCAAACAGGCGCAGGCGTTCGAGCACGGCGGTTCCCAGCACGCCCAAGCCGAGCACGCCGATTCGGCGCGACGAAGCGGGCTGCACCGGCAACGCTTGCCAGGTTTGCTGTTGTTGCTGGAGGTCGTAATCGAAGAGATCGCGATGGATGGTGAGCACCGCCTGCGTCACGTATTCGACCATGCCTTCCACAATGCCCGGTTCGATCATACGGACTACTGGAATGTGCGCGGGGACGCCGGACAGGTCGAACTGATCGACGCCCGCGCCAACCGAGAAGATGACTTCGAGGTTGGGAAGCGTGCGTGTGGGATCGTCGGGGGGCTGCCAGGCGGCGAGATACCGGATGGTGGCTGGATCGCCGATGTTGGGCCATATGTGGAATGGCATATCGGGGGATTTTTGGGCGAAGAGTTGGGCCCATTGGGCGCCGCGGGCG
>NZ_JBAUSA010000243.1:0-2390 GCF_049581465.1 Caballeronia sp.
CCCCACCGCTGGAGCGCTAGCGCCCCCCGCCGGAGCCGCAGCGGCTCCTTCATCGCCATAGTCCGGCAATGCCGCCCCTCCCGGCCCGGTCAGCAAATACTGACGCCGCTGCGTGTAGGCGTCGCGCACAAACGCGTATTTGTCCAGCGCAGCCTGCGACAGGATATCGGTGGCTCCCAGCAAGTCGGCGCGCGCGCTGATGAAATGTACGCCCCACATCGCGACGCTGGCGTCGAGCGGCAGGTAGGTCGCCGGATTGAGCGGAATACTGGCAATCCAGGTGGTGGAATCGCGCACCGAACTCGGTCCCAGCAGCGGTAACACAAGATAGGCCCCGGCCGGCACGCCGTAATGCCCGAGCGTCAAGCCAAAATCCTGGTTGTGCTTCGGCAAGCCCGACGGCGTGGCCCAGTCGATCAACCCGCCAAGACCAAACGTGGAGTTGAATACGAGGCGCATAAAATCTTCAGCAGCATCGCCAAACTTCAACTGCAGCAGGTTGTTCGCGAAGTTGTTTATATCGCCAATATTCGAAAAGAAATTGCTGATTGCCGTGCGCACCGGCGCCGGCGTGACCTTCACATACGTCGTCGCGATCGGGTGCGCGACGTATCTATCGGCGGCGTCGTTGAACTTGAAGATCGTTCGGTTCATCGGTTCCAGCGGGTCGTTCGCCTTGCGATCGGGCCCGGTGGCGCAGCCGGCAAGCACGAACACTACGGCTATCGCCACGCCGCCCGAAAGCGGTCGACGATTCCTGGCTGTCGGGGGCGTCATTGCGATTGTCATGAGGGACTTTCCTAGTCAGTGGTCGTTACGTACGTTTTAGAAGGAGCTATAGCTCGTCAGCAGCACTTGCGCCCTTGCGGGGTTTCCCCATTAGAACCGGCTGAAAAACCACTGCGCTGACTAGTGTGCAAAATAGCGCCAGCACGAGGAGCCTGCCCATGCTCGACGTGCCCGGGTGATGCGAGAACCACAAACTGCCAAAAGCCGTCGCCGTTGTCGCGGCGCTGAACAAGACGGCGTGCGTAAGACTGGAATGCAGCAAACCCGTCTGTCCGGAACGCCACGCCATCACAAAATAGATCTTGAACGCCACGCCAATACCCAGCATCAGCGGCAACGCGATGATGTTCGCGAAGTTGAGCGGCATGTCGAACACCACGCACAACTCAAGCGTAACGACAGCCGAGACGAGCAAAGGTACCAAAGTTCTCAAAACGTCGCCAATACGGCGCAAAGTCAGCCACAGCAGGACCGCAATGGCAAGCAGCGACAAGGCCGCCGCCTGCTCGAAAGCCTTGATGATCGTCTTGGCCGAGTGCAGCACGGAGATCGGGCCGCCGATCGCGTTCGGTTCGGCTTGCTGCACCGCATTAGCGAAACGGGCCAGCAACTTGTCGTCGTTCTGGTCGATACCCGTCGCTGGCGCTTTCGGCGAGACTTCAACCAGCGCCTGGCCATCGGGGGCGACCCAGCCTTCGGTCATCGTCTTCGGCAGCGACTCGCGCGTGACTAGCGTGGGTTGCAGCAGGTCGCGCATCTGGCCGAGCGCAATGCGCAGCGGGTCGGAAATCGCATGCTCGGCGCGATCGCGTGTGGCGGCGTCGGCCTGGGAGAGCTTCTTGAGCGCGTCTGATAGACGCTGCGCTACTTTATCGCCGGGACCGGGATGTTCGTCGGCAGCGATAGCGAGCGAGTTCGACAAGCGCCGTAATGCAGCGACGCGCACGGCGTCGCTGGCCGGCGGGGCGACCGGCTGGTTCAGCGCAGGCAGCAATTGCGCTGCTGCGATGGCGATCAATGCCAGCTTTTCCGGCTGATCGGCCGGAATCAGCGAGGACAGCGTGGTCGCGCGCTCGACTTCCGGCAGTTTCTCCAGGCGCGCGGCGATCTTGTCGGCGTCCGCCAGCGAGGGCGCGAGTATCTTGACGTCGTTCACGGCGGCTTCGGGCGCGTCCTTGAGCGAGATCAGGGTTGCCATCGACTCGGTCTTCGGGTCCTTCAAATTCAGCGGATTGAAGTCGAAACGCAGGTGAAATAGCAGCGGCGACACGCCGATGATGATCAGCAGCGTGCCAATCAGAACCGGCCGACGATGCCGCGCGAGGTATTTATCGACGGGCGCGAGCTTCGGAAAGCCCGGCGAGCCCGCTTCTCCCACCGGCTTGAGCACTTTGATCAATGCCGGAAACAGCGTCATGTTGGTGATATACGCGACGATCATGCCGACGCCCGCGATTTGCCCGAGTTCCGACACGCCGCGATACGCCGTCGGCAGGAACGAGAAGAAGCTGGCGGCGGTTGCGGCGGCGGCGAGCGTGAGCGGCACGCCCACGTGCCGCGCGGTGCTCACCAGGGCGACATCGAGGCGGTCGTCCTTGAAC
>NZ_JBAUSA010000244.1:0-2344 GCF_049581465.1 Caballeronia sp.
ACTCTTGAGCCCGTCGATCACGAATTTGCTTGTCTGAAAGCCGAAGCCGCCGATGAGCGACGCCGCACTCGGCACGATGATGAGCGCCACGAGCGGCGACATCCGTTTCGACAGAATCGCGCCGAGCAGCACGACGATGGTAGCGAGCCCCAGTAATGGCAGCATGTGCTTGTCTCCGGGCTTGTAGTTTAGTGTGATTCAGCGTAATTTCGATGCGACAATAAATCAATTGAAATGATTTGATCGCAGCAATTACGAAACGACATGGATCTCAACCTTCGCGACATACGCGCATTCATAGCGGTCGCTCAAGCGGGCAACTTCACCCGCGCGGCGACGCGTCTGCATCTGTCGCAGCCGGCCTTGACGGTGCAGATTCGCAGGCTTGAAGCAACCGTTGGCGTTCGCCTGTTCGATCGCAACAGCCGCAACGTCGCGCTCACCCCGACGGGGCGGGAGTTGCTTCCAGTCCTGCAAAAGTCTTTGCATGACATGGAACACGTCTTGATCGACGCGCGCGCACTTGGCGACGGGTCGAGCGGAATCGTGAGGATCGCGTGTTTGCCGACATTCGCTGCCAGTCTGCTGCCCGACCTCATGCTGGACCTAAGAAAGGAGGTTCCGCGCGTCGGCTTTTATATTCGCGACGGGGTGGCAAGCATGGTGAATACGTTAGTGCGCAATGCGGAGGTGGACATTGGCCTGACGGGAGGCGATGTGACCGAAGCCGCGTTCGAGGTCTTGTACGCGGCTGTGGACCGGCTTGTCGTGGTCTGTCCGAAGACGCACCGGCTGGCACGAAAACGGAAGATCGAGCTGAATGATCTCGTCTGCGAGCCGCTTGTGCTAACGGCGCAGGGAACGAGCGTTCGCTCGGTTGTCGATGCTGCACTTGCAGACGCCCGCTGCACGCCTGAAATCAGTTGCGAGCCGACGTACATGATGACTGCGGTGGCGATGGTGCGCGGCGGCCTTGGCGTCACTATTTTGCCCAGTTCAGCGCGTGAGGTCCTGGCAGAGCCGGGCCTTGTGGTCCGGCCGATTGACGATCCAGCGTTTGTGCGGCGGGTAGCGTTGATCAAGAAGCGCGGGCGGACCCTGCCGCCCGTCACGGAAACTTTTATAGCCGCCCTGCTCAAACGAAACGTTGAGGCGGCGTAGCCTCGCCGGGGCGAGGGGCGCGGATGTGGAAGTTAGTCACTGCTACTCGCGGGCTTCTTGAGTGGATCGTTAAGCGGATCGGTAAGCGTTCTGTACGGTAACGAATTGCTCTTTGGGTCGGTAGTGGTGTTATCGATGACCTTATCGACGTCGGCCGTTTTGGCCAGCTCGGATAAGAACGTATCCTTGTCAAAATCCGACGATACGCAGCCTTGTACGTAAATGAAGCGACGCTGCAGCGTCAACCACAACGTGGACCTACCACGCCAATACGTGGCTTGGTTGATGCTCTGAAGCCGCCGCTTGACCGTCTCGGCGATCTCGGCGTCGTAGAGGTAGGCATTGGACAGGCGGCACCTTCCTTCTACCCAGCAGCTGTTGCCACGCTCTATGCGGTAATGGGCTTCGTCCAGCCATTCCTGCTCGGTTTCAAGCGGTCCCAATGGTTGAGGGCATTGAGCGATCGCCTCTGATATCTGGAAGAACGGATCGTTGCCCCGATTGCTGCGCAGGTCGTCGGCCAATACGGACTGGCTGGCAGTGAATGCCGCGATGCACCCTACGCAGTACAAAATAAAGTGTTTCATTGTCGGAGTCTCCGGTTGCCTCGCAATCGCGGGCTGCGTGTGGAGTCGGCTCACATCCGATGTTGGAGGGATGCGAGTGCGGGTCTCGCGTTCTGACGTTACGTAACCGCAGCATAGCGCTCGACGGCGCGTTCTGCCTCGCCCTGCAGGTATGCAACCGCGGGCGAGTGAAGGTCGAAACCTTGTGTGCTGTACAAATTCGCGCGAACGTTCTTGGGCATTGGAGGCGAAGCGAGTGCGCGCCGTTGGAGCTTGAGAATGGTGTTCGACTGCGGGTTGATGCATAGAGGCGGCACTAAGTTCGTGCCAAAAACCAGAACTTCACAACCGACGACACTAAAAGATTGGCGGTTTAAAACGCGTTTCTTTGCTTCGTTTCTTTGCGCGTTTGCAAAGAAATGAAGTTCCGCCCCGAACAGGGGCTAACAGAAATAAGCAAGAAAATCCGACTTAAGCAGAACGACCACGCCAGCAGAAGGACTCGACGCTCTCCCCACACTCGCCGCCAACCCCACCCCGCGAAGCCCCCATCCCCACCCCTGCGAATCCGCGCGCTCGCGGGCCCTCGTTTACGCCATTTTTACACCCGCAGCAGG
>NZ_JBAUSA010000245.1:0-1838 GCF_049581465.1 Caballeronia sp.
CGCGAATGTGGATTTTCATGTTGAACGCCCCGAATGGCCCGCAGAACGGATGAATAGCCAGTGTAGGAGAAAGGGCGCGATAGCGAGGAGCAGTCGGCGCGCCAGATGTCAGCGTCTGACAAAGGGACCCATCAAGACTGTATAGACGAAAAAAAGCCCGCTCTATGTGGAGCGGGCTGAATCCATATCAGGAGGAGACATGGAGGAGACAAGCTCAATACTACACAGGGGTTTGCGGGGTTGCAACAACAATCGTAGTAAAAACCCCTATGGTGGCGAATAAATTTGCTGGTGCGCTAAAACCGAAGCACTGGCAGACAAGGCGGCAAGAGCCGAAATTACAGCGCAAGAACCGGCGCGTACGACGCCACGCCGGCGACTAAAGTAATCACGTACCCTGTGCCAAATGAGGATTGTGATGAAAACCGCCACGCCCCCTTCCGCTTTTTCCGATGATGCCGCCCGCTGGAACGCCGTTTCCAGCAGCGACACGAGCGCCGACGGCGCGTTTTTCTACGCCGTGCGCACCACCGGCGTGTTCTGCCGCCCGTCGTGCGCGTCGCGGCCGCCTCGCCGGGAGAATGTCGAATTCTTCGATACCCCCGCAGACGCCGAAGCCGCAGGGTATCGCGCGTGCAAGCGATGCCAGCCGACCAGCTTGCCGCGCGAACTCGCCATAGTCGAACGGACGTGCAAAGTGCTGGACGCCGATCCGCAACAACGCCTGACACTCGCACAACTGAGCGCTGCCGTTCACGTCAGTCCGTTTCACTTGCAGCGCCTTTTTTCGCGCGTGGTCGGGGTATCGCCGAG
The DNA here is from genome assembly GCF_049581465.1 of Caballeronia sp. Lineage (GTDB taxonomy): Bacteria > Pseudomonadota > Gammaproteobacteria > Burkholderiales > Burkholderiaceae > Caballeronia. The sequence goes on from NZ_JBAUSA010000245.1 coordinate 814, forward strand.
GCAATATCAGGCGGCCCGGCGCGCCGACGCCCTGCGCACCGCGCTCCAGCGCGGCGATGATGTGACGCGCGCAACCCACGACGCCGGTTTCGGTTCCGTCTCGCGGATGTACGACGCCGCGCCGGCTGAACTCGGGATGGCGCCATCGGTTTATCGGCGAAAAGGGGCTGGGCTGGTCGTGCATTTTGCGACCGCGCAGACGCCGATCGGCATTGTGCTGGTCGCGGCGACTGCAAAAGGCATCTGCAAGATCGCTTTCGGCGACGACCCCGCGCCGCTCGAAGCCGACCTTGCGCTCGAATTGTCGGAGGCGCAACGGATCGAGGACAAGACGCGGCTCGCGCCGTTCATCGCGCAAATCGATGCCTATCTGCGCGGTTCACGCGAGCGTTTCGACCTGCCGCTCGACATCAGCGCGACGGGGTTCCAGCAGCGCGTGTGGGACGCGCTCCGGCAAATCCCTTATGGGCAGACGCGCAGTTATACCGAGATCGCCGAAACACTCGGTTCACCGCGCGCGGTGCGGGCGGTGGCGAACGCGTGTGCATCGAATCCGGTGGCGCTCGCGATTCCGTGTCATCGGGTCGTGCAAAAAAGCGGTGCGATGGCGGGTTATCGATGGGGCGTGGCGCGCAAGGTCGCGTTGTTGTCGGCGGAAAAGCGGCATTGGGAAGAAGCGCACGCGTCTAAGGCCGAGGCCGAGGCCGACATCGATGCGAGGGAAGTGAGTTGAGCGATGTGCCGCGCAAACGCCTGCATCTCCCCTTCGTAGAACCCTACGACTGGCCGCGCGTGCTGCGTTTCTTTGCCGGCCGGGCGACGCGCGGCGTCGAAACGGTGGAAGACGGCGCGTATCGGCGGGCGATCGAATGGCTCGGCGAGGCCGGCACGCTCAGCGTCAGGCAGCACGCGACAAAACCGTGCCTCGTAGCCGATATAGAAGGCGCGGCAAGTCGGCACGCGGCGTCGATCGGCGCGCATTTGACGCGCATGTTCGACCTCCAGGCTGACGCGCCAGCCATTGC
>NZ_JBAUSA010000246.1:0-14499 GCF_049581465.1 Caballeronia sp.
CCGTCGGGAACACCGAGCTTCCAGCCACGTACAGGTTGCTCATGCCGTGCACCTTGCAGTTGCGATCAACCACGCCCTGCTTGTCGGAATCGTGCATGCGCGTCGTGCCCATGTGATGCCATGTGCCTTCGAGTTGCGCGGGCCACGGCTTGCCTTCGAGCGGCTCATCAAGCAGCACGTCAGCTACGCCCGTGCGCTCCATTTCTTCAGCAAGCAGCGTAACGGTGCGATCAAAGGTGCGCTTCACCAGTTCCGTCAGTTGCCAATCCACCTTCACACGGTTCATCCCGAGCGCGTCCTTCTGCGCCGAGAGCGTCACACGACTGTCCCGATTGGGCTCGGGTTCCACGATCGTCTGGAACTTGATGTCGGTGATCAGCGGGCGCGGCTGCAACAACCGCGCAAGACCGAAGCAAGCGGTGTCGATCGGATGCATCGCCATGGTGAGCAGGTCCTGCGAGAAGTTCCAGTCAGGCTGGTCCTTCTTCAAGACAGCCTGCTTGCATCGGACCAGCGCTTCAGCGCCCGCCGTATTTTCCCCGCGAAACAACGAGTAGAACCAGACGCGTGCATTGAGCAAACCCTCACGCTCAAGGACGTCCTGGGTCAATGCGAACTGCGACGAGATGAACTGTCCATGTGCCGACACCGCCGCGTTTTGATAGTGATATTTGATGTCGTAGAGCTTGTTGCGCGCCCACGGCTTCTTGAACTTGATGCTGCCCTGCATGGTGCGCGGATGGTCCATGAAATACCGGCCGACCAGATCGTTGCCATTGCCAAGCCCGGCCGCCTGAACCTTGTTCGACGCCAGCAGCAAACGCGCGTTCTCAATACCGCCAGTCGCCACCACGAATATCTTCGCAGCGACGGTAAAGCGCCGGTCATTGAGCGTTCCCACTTCGATCCGCGAGACGGTCTTCGCCTCGGCGTCGGTGTCGATGTTCATCGCGTTTGCATTGAGGAACACACGCACATGCTGCGATGCTTCAAGTTCAGCGCGATACACCTTGCCAAAGCGCACCGGCGGGCTGAACTGCGAAATGGTGTCGCGCACCGTGCCGCTTGGCAGCGGATGACGCTTGACGTCGCTGCGGTTGATAGCCGCTTCCCAATACGCCGGATCGAAATTGTTTTCGCCAAGCTTCAGCAGCGAATGAGTACGAGCATAGTACGGGCTCAGTTCGTCGAGGCCGAAGGGCCAGCCGCTATCCTTCACCCAATCGCGTTTTTCGAAGTCCCAGGAATCCAGCGGACGGCACCAGCCGCCCCAGCAATTGCTGCTGCCACCCAGAAAACGGCTGCGGCTACCATCGGCATAGGTATAAGGAATGCCGACGTTTTCCCCACGATACAGATCGCGGGTGTGATTGTCCGGCTTGTAACCTCCGCTCTCCAGCAATACCGTATTGACGCCCTGCTTGTGCATCTCGAGGGCCAGCGTGATCCCCGCGACGCCCGCGCCGATAATGCAGACCGTGGTCTCGATCACCGCGCGCTGCTCAATACTCCGGCTATCAATGAACATTCCCCGTGCTCCTCTTCGTGTGCAGCAGTTCGCCGGTTTGTGTTGTGTCGGCGATCCACTGTCGTCACCGTTGTCGAAACGCTTCGCTGCCAATATCCGCTTGTCGCCATTCGGTTGGCACGACAGGCCCATCCAGTTTCTAGTTCATCTAACGTTCTTCGCAGCACGGCATTCAAATGCGGTCGAACTTACTCGGGAGTCACGGAGCCGTCCAAGCCTTACCCGTCTGTAATAATCGGCTGCTACGTACCGCGATACCCGCCAAGATAACGTCGTGGACGGCCAAAGCATGCAGGTGGGCATGCAGGTAATCGACTCAAATCCCGCTTGCTTCGGACAGCCAATCTAGCGCGCATCAAAGCGGAAAGCGCTTTTTGATGAAGCGCACCGGATTGCCGCCATACACCCCCTCTGCTTCCAGCGACCGATGCACGACCGACAGGGGTGTCACCACGCTCGAGCGGCCGATGGTCACGCCCATCTGTACGACGCATCTGGAAGTAATCCACACGCCGTCTTCAATCACGATCGGCGCCACCCGCAAGTCCATGGTCTTCGCAAGATCATGCGAACCGGTGGTGAGAAAGACATCTTGCGAGATACATACATTCGAGCCGATGCGGATCATCGCCTGGTTGTAGATCCATGCGTTTACGCCAAACCAGCAGTTGTCGCCCACTTCGAGATTCCACGGTGCCTTCACGCGAATCGGGTGCTGCATTCGGCAACCCGTACCGATGCGCGCGCCGAAGCGGCGTAACAGCCAGACACGCACAGCCGACACCGGATTAAGCTTGTTGTTGATCAATGCGGCTTCAATGAGGAACCAAGCCATCTCGATCAGGAGGCCGCGCTTGGCGACGAAGTTTCCCTGTCCCGCGAGACTCAAGTCGATGACCTTGCCGGCACCGGAACCGCCCTGACTCACATTAGCGTCTCGTGTGCGCTGCCCCGTCACCGTCCTCTCCAAATCAGGCTGACCTTGAAAGCAGGCTTCAACTACGGTCCTGTCCATGATTGCCGGCCCCCGAGCCCATATAAGTACTGATGCTTAGCGAGATGCTTAGCGACATCGTTTGATCTGATTATCCGCGACGGCATTTCGTAGCTCTTGTACGCCAGCCCACCAATGGCCGCATCGGAAAGACTTTTGGCGGTATCCGCATGAAGATTGCCAAGAGAATTGACTACCCTGAAACCACGGGGTGCGAACCGCTCGACATCGCTCCAACTTTGGGATAACAATCAATCTTCATACTAGCCATGTTTCCGGAGTGCACCATGAAGCCCCTGTTCTATCCACGTGCCTTGAGCTCGCTCTTAGTCGCACTCGCAGCCGTCTCGTTCATGCGGTGCGCACAAGCGGGCGACGCCGATGCAGGCATGGGTGGGCCGACAGCGGAAGACAAGTTGCTCGGCGCCCCCGACACCTACGGCGCCGGCTATGCAGACCCTTACGGACGCGTCCAGGAGCCGGCACCCGCTCAACGTCAACCTCAAGGTCAAGGTCAAGCTCAACCTAATGCAGCAGCGGGAACCGGGCAGACATCGGCGGACAAAATGATGGACAATGCAAATCCAGCGCAAACCAACGCTTCGTTTGTCAAGCCTGGGTCGGTCGTCTACAAACCCGCGGCGCGCGTGCAGACGCAGGATCCGGCCGCGGCCAAGGGCGCCGCCCCGGCGCCACTCTATGGCAACACCGGAGTCAAGGCTGCGAAGAATAAAACGACGGAGATCTATCGGTCTCCCTATTGATTGGGCGTCGATGCGGGGGCCTACTCAATCTTCTCCGTCTCCGCCAACTTCACTGACGGCTCCCTCGGACCGGCGTTGGCCACGACGCCTCCTGCCCGAGCGAAACGAGGATCTTTGCGCTCGATCGCGCGCCCGGTCACCCGCTCGCCCTTTAGCCAACGCAGCTTTTCCTCAAGACGCGCAAGCACCGCTTCCTGGGACAGGTTCAGTTCAGCAAACACACGCCCCGCTGCGCCCAACACCGCCCGCTGTTCCGGATCGGCCACCAGCGCTTCAATGGCGGCGATCAGCGCTTCGACGCTCTCAGGCGCTACGACTACGCCACGCGACACCACCACGTTGAAAAGCTCGGTGTCAGGACGCGCCATCGCGATCACCGCCCGGCCACTCGCAAACATGCCGGTCAGCTTGGAAGGCATGACGAGATCGGCAGCATCGCCGCGCTGCGGCAGCACGTGGACATCGGCGAGATTGAGCAGTTCGTTCAAACGATCCAGCGGTTGCAGCGGGATAAAACGGCAATTGACCAGCTTGTCACAGCGGCTCTGCAGATCGACCTTGGTCGCCCCATTGCCGCAAAAAACAAACACGATGTCCTGCCTCTCGGCGAGTGCGCAAGCAGCGCCCGCGAGAATTTCGATACCCTGCTTCGCGCCCATGTTGCCGGAATAAAGCACGACCTTCGCGGTAGCGGGAATGTCGAGCTCATCCCGGAGCCGGGCCGACGGTCCGAGCGGATAGATCGCGCTGATATCGACCCAGTTGGGCAGGCGGAACAGGGACGACGAAGCGACACCCTTCGACATCGCGCGTTCGATCATCTTTCCCGATATGGTCGACACCACGTCGAAGCGCCGCAGCAGGGCCCGCTCGACCGCCAGCGCGACGCGTGCTGCGCGTGCGTTCTTGAGCAAGCCGAGATCGAAGGCTGCATCTACTTCGAAGTCCTGTATATGCAGCCACGCACGGGCGCCGGTGATGCGCGCGAACGCGAGCGCGGCGGGCGCATTCAGCAAGCTCGGCGCAATCGACATCACGACGTCGGGACGCCAGAAAGCCTGCAAGGCAAGAGCCGGCAGCGAGGACAGCGCGAAGGACGCGAGATGGACCAGGCGCTTCAGGCCGTTAGGACGTGCGGGCACCCACAGCGGAGCGCGCCATACACGCACGCCGTTAATCGTTTCGCACGAACCGCGCCATGCGGAAAATCCCTGGCCGATTTTCCATTCAGGGTAGTAAGGCGGCGCGCACACTACGCGCACCTCATGGCCTTGGCTCTGCAAGGACTCGGCCATCTCGGCGGTGTACTTGCCCACCCCCGTCAGCTCTGGGGCGTAGTTCAGCCCGTAGATTAGGATTTTCATCGCAGCTCCACTTCCGTCAGCTAAACCTCGCCGGCGAGAAGGACTTCTTTCGAAACATTACGCATGAGACCGCCCCGGCGCACACGCGCTTCGGTGCTCAAGCGTGGCTCTCTTGGTCGTATAACGTCAGTCAGTAAGCATCATCGCGCAACCGCGTGCGATGTTCGCGGCCGCCGATGGCGGATCAAAACGCTGGATTACATCCATGCAACGCGTGGCGGTGCCGGCCGTGTCGGCAAAAGCCTCGATCGACTTGAGCATCGTGCGTTGCAGAGCCGGCACGTCGCCAGCGGGAAAGGCATACCCCGACACACCGTCGATCACCAGTTCCGGCACGCAGCCGCAACTCTCGCTGACGACCGACGGACATCCGTGGCTGAGCGCCTCGTTGACAACCAGCCCCCACGGTTCGCTCATGCTCGGCAGCACCATGCAGGTCGCGCTGAAATACTCGACCGACAACGGCGCGTCCTGCAAGCTGCCAAGAAACGTGATCGAGTCCGCCAGACCGAGCGCCGCCACCCGGGCCTTGAGTTCATCGCCCATCGGACCTGTGCCGACGATACGTAGCGCGGCGTCAGGAATGCGCTCCTTCAGGCCCCGGAACGCATCGATCAAGGTGCCAATGCCTTTCTCCGGCGACAAGCGTCCGACATAGACAAACGCCGGCTTGTTGCCCGTGCGGTAGTGCAGCCGATCCGGCAACGCGCGTTCCGGTGAGAACGAGCGCGGCAGCGCGGCGGCCTGGCACGGAATAAAGATCTTTTCCTGCTTGGCGCCAAGCGACATCAGGTATTCGCGGCTGCGTTCACCGAAGCCGAAGTAGCCGTCGCAAAATGCGAAGAACACGCGCTTTGGAATAGAGGTCAGCATCTTGCGCGGACGATCGCGGCCGGTCGAATCGCAGAACACCGCGCGACGCTTGCCTGTCAGGATGCAGGCGGCCAGCATCGCCCAGTACTCGGGGCGGTGATAGCCCGGCAGCACGACAAGGTCCGTCTTCGTTTTCAACACTTCCCACGTGAGGCGGGCCGTCATGCGCCACGTCGAGATATCCTCGTAACAGCCGTTGTAGAGCTTGCGCATAGGATAACGGTGGAACGAATAGTCCACCTCGGAAAAGCCGATCCGGTCATGCTCTGTATCGGCGATCTGAACCACCGAATACTTGATCGACCCGGTCCCCGAAATATTATGCAGCGCCGACAACACAGCACCCTTGTGCCGCGACCATACGACGTTATGAAAGATGGTAACGGATGCGTTCATTATGTAGTTATCCTTGATAGGTGGCGCGCGTCGTGCTAGTCGGCTCTGCCGGGCTCACGCGTGGACGGCCTGCCGCTCCAGCGCCTCGTAGCTCATCAGGAAATCCTGATAGGTCGCGCGAATGCCTTCTTCGAGGCCGGTGGATGCTTTCCACCCCATATCCGCCAGCTTCGACACGTCCAGCAGTTTCCTCATGGTGCCGTCGGGCTTGCTTGCGTCGAATACGAGTTGGCCATCGAACCCCACCACGCGGCACACCGTCTCCGCTAGCTCGCGGATCGACAGGTCTTCGCCCACGCCGACATTGAACACACCTTCGGTGCGATCGCTTTCCATCACGAACACCGCAGCGGCGGCAAGATCGTCCACATGCATGAACTCGCGGCGCGGCGTACCCGAACCCCACACGCCCAACGTTGCTTCCCCGTTGATCTTCGCTTCATGCGCCTTGCGGATCAGCGCCGGCAGCACGTGGCTGCTCTTCAGGTCGTAGTGGTCGTTCGGCCCATACAGATTGGTCGGCATCAGCGAAACGAACTTGCAACCGTACTGGCGGTTGTAGGCCTCGCATAGCTTCAGCCCGGCGATCTTCGCGATGGCATACGCCTCGTTGGTCGGCTCGAGCGCAGACGTCAGCAAGTACTCTTCCTTGATCGGTTGCGGACAGGCCTTGGGGTAAATGCACGACGATCCAAAGAACACCAGCTTCGACACGTTCCAGCGGCACGACGCGTGGATCACGTTAGTTTCGATCGTAAGGTTCTCGTAGATAAACGAGGCCGGCAGGGTCGAATTGGCAAGAATGCCGCCAACCTTCGCCGCGGCGAGCAACACCACGTCGATGTTCTGCTCTTCAAAGAACAGGTTCACTCCGACCTGGTCGGTCAGGTCGAGTTGCGTTTTGGTGCGCGTGATGATGTTGGTGTATCCCGCGTCGGTCAGGCGGCGCACCAGCGCCGAGCCCACCATGCCGCGATGACCCGCTACGTAAATGCGTGCGTTCTTTTCCATGGTATTCACTCGTGATGTTCAAGGGCTTTGAATCCGGCCAGCGTGACAAGCGCATCGCGCCGTGCAATCTGGAAGTCGGAGCGAACCATTTCCTTCACGAGTGACGCGAAGGTCGTCGTCGGGCGCCAGCCGAGCTTCGCGTGTGCCTTGGACGGGTCGCCGAGCAGTGTTTCCACTTCGGTCGGACGGAAATAGCTCGGATCGACGCGCACGATCACGTCGCCCTTGACGAGCTTCGTCTCGCGTCCTTCGACGCGATCCACGATCCCGACCTCGTTCACGCCCTCGCCTTCGAAGCGTATGTGCACGCCGAGTTCGGCCGCCGCCTGGATCACGAATTCGCGCACGCTGTGCTGGATGCCGGTCGCGATCACGAAGTCTTCCGGCTGGTCGCCCTGCAACATCAACCATTGCATCTCGACATAGTCACGCGCATGGCCCCAGTCGCGCAGCGACGACAAATTGCCCAGATACATGTTGTCCTGCATGCCAACCGCGATACGCGCGAGCGCCCGCGTGATCTTCCGCGTAACAAACGTTTCCCCACGCACCGGCGACTCGTGGTTGAACAAGATGCCGTTGCACGCGTACATGCCATACGCTTCGCGATAGTTCACCGTCATCCAGTACGCATAGAGCTTCGCGACGGCGTAAGGGCTGCGCGGATAGAACGGCGTGGTTTCCTTTTGCGGCGATTCCTGCACGAGGCCATACAGCTCGGATGTCGACGCCTGATAGAAACGTGTCTTCTTCTCCATGCCGAGAATGTGGATCGCCTCCAGGATCCACAGCGCGCCGAGACCATCTACGTTGGACGTGTATTCCGGTTCTTCAAACGACACCTGCACGTGGCTCTGCGCGCCCAGGTTGTAGATTTCGTCCGGCTCCACGCGCTGCACGATGCGCAGGATACTGGTCGAATCGGACAAGTCGCCGTGATGCAGGAACAGTTTGCGATCGGATTCGTGCGGATCGCTGTACAGATGGTCGATGCGGTCCGTGTTGAAGAGAGAACTGCGGCGCTTGATGCCGTGTACTTCATAGCCCTTCGCGAGCAGGAACTCGGCGAGATAGGAACCATCCTGTCCCGTAATGCCGGTAATCAAAGCGACCTTGCGTTTCATCTCGTGCCTCTCGTCTTCAGCAAATTGGAGGTGACGCGCGTCCCTCGCGCGCCACGCCGTACTCGTCCTTGCAATCACTCAGAAATGCTTTCGTAGCCGTAGTAGCTTTGGTAGCTGCTACCCGACATGAGCTTCGACTGGGGCACGTCGGTGAGAAGAATGCCCTTCATGTTCACGCCGCCGTGATGCAGCCGCTTCATGGTCTCGCCGATCTCGTCCACCTGGTTGCGCCCGTGGCGCACCACCAGCAGGCTCGTGCCGGCATGCTTGCCGATCACGGTCGCGTCGGTGACGGCGAGGACCGGCGGGGTATCGATGATCACCAGGTCGTACTGGTGCTTCAGCACGTCGAGCACTTCGCTCATGCGGTCGCTCATCAACAGTTCCGACGGATGCGAAGGCAGCGATCCCTTGGTCAGCAAGTCGACGCCGGGCAGCACGTCATGCAGTACCGCCGATTCGATATCCGCGCCCATCAGTACGTCCGACAAGCCGGGCATGTGACGCACGCCGAAGTGCGAGTGCACGTCGCCACGACGCATATCGCCGTCGATCAGCAAGACCCGCTTTCTCGTCGATGCGACCAGCGTCGCGAGATTGACCGACAGGAAGGACTTGCCGGCATCCGGACGCGAGCCCGTCAGCATCACGACGTTGTTGCGTGCATCGGCCATCTGCAACTGCAGCGAAGTGCGCAGTCCGCGAATGCCTTCCACGGCCGCATCTTCCGGCGCGGTCGCGGCAAGCACGTGCAAGCCCTGGCTGCGCGAGCCCACCTTTTGTTGCAGCCGCAGTTGCTGGTTGCTGCGCGGCACGACGGCGAACACCCGCACGCCCAGCGCCTTTTCGATTTCCTCCGGACGCTCCACGCCGCCGATCAGGGCCTTGCGAATAAACGCCACCATCATCCCGATGATCAGCCCACCACCCAGGCTGATCAGGATCACGAGCAGGCGCTTCGGACGAACGGGGTCGTCGGCGGCCTCGGCAAAATCGACCACCCGGACATTGCCGACCTGGCCCGCCTTCGCCACGCGCAACTGCTGCGCGGTATTCAACAGGTTCGTGTACAACTCAGTGTCCACGCGAACATCGCGCAACAGGCGCAGTGCGGTTTGTTCCGTATCCGGCAGCACGGCCACGTTCTTGGTCAGCGAACCCTGGGCCGCTGTCAGCGCGCCAATCTGCGCGTCGAGCGCGGCGACGGAAGGATGGTTGGCCGTGAAGCGTTGCGACAGTTCAGCGCGTTGCTGCTGCAGGTCCATCAGCTTCGCCTTGTTGTCGACGACCTGCTGGAGCAGGAGACGGCTTTCTTCGCTCAGGTCGACCGTGCCATGGCTATTGCGGAACGTGTTGTACTTTTGCTCAGCCTGGTCGAGCTGGGTACGCAGTTCCGGCAGTTGCTGTTCCAGGAACGCCAGCGTCTTGCCTGCTTCGGCCGAACGCGTATCGAGATCCTGCTGCACGAAGCGGTGTGCGATGTTATTCACGATCTGCGATGTGAGCTTGCTGTCGTGGCCTTCAAGGCTCACCGCGATAATGCCGGACTGCAACGCTGTTTCGGCCACGGTCAGGCGCTTCTGCAAATCGTCTACCGTGCCGAGCGTGGAGTAGCGCGTCAGTTCGAACTTCGCACCCGGCGCGCCCTCCATCTTGTCCACTATCAGCGTCACGGGACCCAGCGCGCTCGTGCCGCTTGCTTCCTGGCCAACGTGACCGTTGAGGATCGCAATGCCGTCCGGATCGCTCAGGACGTAGCTGCCGTTTTCTCCTGCGGTCAGCGTGTAGGTCTTCTCGTAGGCTTCCTTCGGCGTGTCGAACTTCGGCACCGAAACGCTTTCGTCGCCCCACGCGAAACCGGACAGCCAGCTAGCCGGTGCCTCGCCGTCGCGGCTACCCAGCAGGCTGCCGATGCTGCTGATCACGCCGCCGATGATCGGGAAATAACGCGGCCGGGCGATGATGTCGAGATGCAGCCTGTTGACCGTATCCTCAACCACGAGGCGCGAACGCAGAAGCTCGATTTCAGCTGCTGTCGTCGACTTCGCGTCGAACATCTGTGACACCGTCTGCACCGCGTTGGCATTGTTGTTATTGTTGTTGCCCGCCTGGCTTTCCGTCACCTGGATCATTGCGTCGGCGCGATACACCGGCGGCGCGATAAACGCGTACGCCGTGGCGAGCAGCACCACTGCGAGGGTGATCGTAACGATGAGGCGCCAGCTCGCTATTACGGCTCCGAGGTAGTCGGACAAGCGAAGCTCGTCCCCCGTAGACACCACGTCCGTATAGCGGTTTTCGAAATTAATGGCCATTTTTTGTTCGCTCACTCAGTCAAACAATTGAAACGGGCCGGCGCGTAGTTGCCCTCGGCGCCGGACGCAGCTTCCAGAACTACTTGGTTATGATCGCCGCCGTCAGGCCCGCGTTGATCGCTGGCAACAAGAGGTTGAGCACGCGGCTTGCGCGCACCAGCCCGCTGTTGTCGACGTAGACCACGTCCTTCGATTGCAGGTCGAACTGGTTGGCGAGCAACATCGAAACCGGCGAACGCGCGTCGAGGTGATAGATCTCAGGCTTGTCGCTGGTTGCCTGGCGGATCACGTAGAGCGACTTGGCGTCGGCGGAATTAGGATTCATGTCGCCCGCTTGCGACAACGCTTCGCCGAGCGTCAGGCGCCCGTTGTGCGTCGGTTGGACGGCCTTGGGCGCGTTCACTTCACCCATTACGTACACCGTATTATCTTCACGCGACTCCACGTGCAGCATGTCGCCTGGCTGCAGCATGATTTCCGACGGGTTCTTGCCGCGCGCGATCATGTCCGCCACGTTTATCGGATACGACGTGCCGTTGCGGATGATCGTCACGCGGCTCTGGTCCGCGGCGGGTGTGAAGCCTCCCGAGCGGTTGACTGCTTCGGTGAGCGTCATCGGAATGTCGTTGACGCTCTGGGCGCCCGGTGCGCGCACTTCGCCATCCACATAGACCTGCGCCGAGCGGAACGACGCTACGCGCACCGTAATCTGTGGCTTGACAAAGACCTTGCTCAGGTCCGCGTAGATCTCGCGCTGGACCTGTTCCGCGCTCTTACCCGCAGCGTGGATCGGCTTCGTCACGTACGGAAACTCGATGTTGCCATCGCCATCGACCACGAAGCCGGGAGCGGCGTCCGACGGCTTTGCATTCGGTTGCGGCTGGCCGAGCGCCGCCGCCAGTTCGGGGTGATCCCAGACCGTGATCTGCAACACGTCGCCCGGGCCGAGCTTATAAGGCGTCGGCTTGGCGAACAGGCCGAGGTCGTTTGTGGTCTTCACATCCGCCATGCGGGCAGCTTGCTGCTGGCGAATGAGTTTCAGATCGATCGTCGTGATCGGGATCTGGACCTCGGTCGCCGGGTCGCCGGAGTCGGTCGACGTCTCCGGCAACGTCGGCGGCATGATCATCTTCTGACCTGGAGCCAGTGCGCACGCGGACAGCATCGCTGCAAGCGTCAGGGCCATCGCCAACCGCGTTAAAGGCACGGCATGGTTATTTTTACTCGGCAGTACGGCGCCGGATTGTTGTGTGCTGTTCATGTTGGTCGTCCCCTACTTCAGTAAGCGTTTGTATGGCGCATGCCTTTAAAGATCGTCGCGAAGATGATTCGCATATCAAGTCCGAACGACCAATTTCCGAGGTAATACAAATCGTGTGCTACCCGTCCTTCCATCTTTTCTATGCGATCGGTCTCACCGCGGAAGCCATTGACCTGGGCCCATCCAGTAATGCCCGGTTTGATCCGGTAGCGATGGATGTAGCCCGACACGACCTTTTGGTAGAGATCGTCGTGTTCGAGTGCATGCGGGCGCGGACCCACCACCGACATTTCGCCGCGCAGCACGTTGAAGAATTGAGGCAGTTCGTCAAGACTCGTGCGGCGCAGGAACGCGCCCACTTTGGTGACACGCGAGTCGCCGCGGTGCGCCTGTTCCAGCACGCCGGCCTTCTGCTCATGCAGGCGCATCGAGCGGAACTTGTAGATGGTGAACACGCGGCCGTCCGCGCCCTTGCGGCGCTGCTTGAAGAACACCGGGCCACGCGAGCTCAGCTTCACGGCGATCGCGCAGGCAAGCAGGATCGGCGCCACCGCAAGCAACGCGGCTGCCGCGAAGCAGCGATCAAAGAGTTCCTTCTGCATCACCGCATTGGGCGTCAACGGCGAAGCGGCGAGGTTGATGGTCGGCACGCCGAGCAGGTTCGTCACGCTGCCTTCGAACAGCGCAAGCGTGCGCACGTCGGGCATGAAGCGGATATTGATGAGGTCGTTGCGGAATTCGTCGACGAGCTTGAGGATCGTGCGTTCTTCAGTCAGCGGCAGCGCAAGCCAGACTTCGTCGATGTGCTGCGTGCGTACGTAATTGGCGAAGGCTGCGTGCTCTTCGAACACCGGCACGCGGGTGTTCATCGTCGCGCCGCTCTTCACGTTATAGGCAGCGCTCGCGCGAAAGCCGGCGGCGGGCGTCGTATCCATCTTGCGTACGATCACGTCGCAATGGTCGCCGCAACCCGCTACCGCCACCTGATGCAGGTTGAGACCGGCGTTACGCACGCGCCCCAGGATCACGTGAGCGCCCAGGCGGCCCGAGATCATCGCCGCGCCCGCCATGGCGGTCCAGTACGTGAACCAGAGACGCGACACGAAGTCGATCTTGTGGAGGGAGAACATCAGCGCCATCGCGCAGCCCTGCACGATGAACCAGCTCAGCGCGACCTGGCCGGTCAGCGCGGTCTTCGACCGGCCGCGCCAGGATTCATACACGCCGAGCGCAGGAAATACCGCGAGCGAAAACGCCGCCGCGAACGCGACGAAGGCCATATAGAAGCTGCGATCCGGCACGTCGTCGAAGCGAATCTGCGCCGCCACCAGCGCGGTCAGCACGATCACCCCGACGTCGAAGACTCTTGAAGCCAAGTCTGTGATTCCGCGCATTTTTATTCTCCCCGAACCGCTGACTTTTTTGCTTTACGGTTGATTAGCTGCACCGGCCATACTTGTCGTCGAACCGCACGATGTCGTCTTCGCCGAGATAGGTGCCTGACTGCACTTCAATGATTTCGAGCGGTACGCGGCCCGGGTTCTCGAGACGGTGCCGCACGCCAAGAGGGATATAGGTCGATTCGTTTTCGCTCAGCAAGAACTCTTCTTCACCCCGGGTGACCAGCGCCGTTCCGCTCACGACGACCCAGTGTTCCGCGCGGTGGTGATGCATTTGCAACGACAGGCGGGCGCCCGGATTCACCACGATGCGCTTCACCTGGAACCGATCGCCGCTGTCGATGGAATCGTAGAAACCCCAAGGACGCCGAACTTTTCTGTGAACGGCCGCTTCCGGCGATTTGGAGAGCTTGATACGCGACACGAGACCCTTGATGTCCTGCACCGCGGAGCGGTCGGCGACCAGCACGGCGTCGTCCGTTTCCACTACGATCAGGTTATGGGTGCCCACGCATGCAACCAGCCTGCCGCCCTCGGAACGCGCGTAGCTCAAAGTCGAGCCTTCGAACACCACCCGTCCGCTTCCCACGTTGCCGGACTCGTCTTTCTCCATCGCGTCCCAGACGGCGTCCCACGAACCCAGGTCCGTCCAGCCCGCCTCGAGCGGCACCACCACGCCCCTGAACGGAGAATCGGCGCGGCCGAGATGCTCCATCACCGCGTAGTCGATCGAGTCGGACGGCGACTTCGCAAATGCGGTAGCGTCTGGTCGCAAGTATCCGTCTGTGGTTTTCCCGTGTTCGTGCGCCGAGACACATGCCGCATGCATCTCCGGCTGAAGTTGTTCAAGTACCGCAAGCCATACCGACGCGCGCACCACGAAAATTCCGCTGTTCCACCAGTAGGAGCCCGATGCAACGTATTGCGCGGCAAGTTCGGCCGCCGGCTTTTCGACGAAACCATCGATCTGATGAGCGCCGTCTTGCAGCGCAGCACCGAGGCGGATGTAGCCAAAGCCTGTGTCGGGACGGCTCGGCGGACTCCCCAATGTGGCGATCTCGCCGGCTTGCGCATGGCGTGCGGCGGTGTCGATGGTCGCGTGCAGCGCGCCAATATCGGCAATGACGTGATCGGCGGGCATCGCCACCAGGATCGCGTCCTTGCCGTCGGCACAGGCGGCAAGTGCAGCAAGCGTGAGCGCCGGCGCCGTGTCGCGGCGACACGGCTCCACGACGATGCACGCGCTCACGCCGCTCTCGCGAACTTGTTCGGAAGTCACGAAACGATGTTCTTCTCCGCAGACGATCACCGGCTCGGGGACCACGTCCCATCCGAACGGAAAATCCTTCATGCGCAGCACGGTGGACTGCAGCAACGACTCCTTGCCGATCACCCCGATCAGTTGCTTCGGATAGTTTTCGCGCGAGACGGGCCAGAGCCGCGTACCCGAGCCGCCGGCGAGAATCACC
>NZ_JBAUSA010000247.1:0-4036 GCF_049581465.1 Caballeronia sp.
CATGAATTCTTCGCGGGATAACTCGAACACGAAGTCGTCCTGC
Organism: Caballeronia sp.; assembly: GCF_049581465.1. Classification (GTDB taxonomy): domain Bacteria; phylum Pseudomonadota; class Gammaproteobacteria; order Burkholderiales; family Burkholderiaceae; genus Caballeronia. The sequence continues at coordinate 44 of NZ_JBAUSA010000247.1, forward strand.
CCGTCGCCTTCGTTGCTCGCCGTCTTCCCTCCACCGCCGCCTCCGCCACTCGGCCGCGCGATCTTGTCGCCGCGAATATAGTCCGAGTTGCCCGGATGCACGAGTTCGCGCTTTCCGCCGGGGCCATGCCGGAACGACGGTTCGGCGATGTCCTTCTTCGGAATCGTGATGCTTTGCGTGCTCTGGATATCCTTGATGCTTCGGTCGCGAACGGCATCCGACACCGCACGGCGAATATAGTTTTTGACACGACGCAAAAAGCGTTCGCGGTTGGCAATGCTCTTGTTTTTACCGGCTAACCTGCGGTCGATGATTTGATGCAGCACATCCAGTCTCCCGCGTAATGGGCGAGGAAGCGAGGCGCCGGATGGCCGTCACCGCTGACTGCGGCTCAGGCTGTGAAGCGCGCCTCGCAAGGTGCTCATGCTAGCCGTACGTGGCCGGCGCCGCACGAGCGTATGCCCTTGGATCACAACACAACTACGATTCAATCACGTTTTGCTTCGCTACGGTGAGAAGTCGTTTTCCTTACGACGACTTACGGACCCGCAGATACCAGTCGCAAAGGAGCCGCACTTGCTTGGGCGTATAACCCTTGGCGACCATGCGATTGACGAAATCCTCGTGCTTGCGCTGTTCTTCCGCCGATCCCTTGGCATTGAACGAGATCACAGGGAGAAGCTCTTCCGTATTCGAGAACATCTTCTTCTCGATCACCACCCGCAACTTTTCGTAGCTGATCCAGGCCGGATTCTTGCCGCCGTTCGCCGCGCGCGCCCGCAATACAAAATTCACGATCTCGTTGCGGAAATCCTTCGGGTTGCTGATGCCCGCCGGCTTTTCGATCTTCTCCAACTCGGCATTCAACGAAGCGCGGTCAAAGCTTTCGCCTGTGTCGTGATCGCGGAATTCCTGATCCTGAATCCAGAAATCGGCGTACGTCACGTAGCGATCGAAAATGTTCTGTCCATACTCCGAATAAGATTCCAGATAAGCAGTCTGAATTTCCTTGCCGATGAATTCGGCATACCGCGACGCCAGTACGTCCTTGATGAACGACAGGTATTTCTGCTCCGTTTCCGGCGGAAATTGCTCCCGTTCGATCTGTTGTTCCAGCACGTACATCAGGTGGACCGGATTGGCGGCGACTTCAGTCGAATCGAAGTTGAATACCCGCGACAAAATCTTGAATGCAAACCGCGTCGAGACGCCGGTCATGCCTTCATCGACGCCCGCGAAGTCTCGATACTCCTGATACGACTTCGCCTTGGGATCCGTGTCTTTCAGGTTATCGCCGTCATAAACCTGCATCTTCGAAAACAGGCTGGAGTTTTCCGGTTCGTGCAGGCGTGTAAGAACCGCCATTTGCGCCATCATCTTCAACGTTCCAGGCGCGCAAACAGCTTCCGCCAGCGAAGAATTACGCAACAGCTTTTCGTAGATCTTCATTTCTTCGCTATAGCGAAGGCAATAAGGCACTTTCACTACGAAGATACGATCCAGCAATGCTTCGTTGTTCTTGTTGTTACGGAACGTCTTCCATTCAGACTCATTGGAGTGCGCGAGAATCACGCCTTCGAATGGGATCGCACCGAATCCTTCCGTACCCTTGAAATTGCCTTCCTGAGTTGCAGTCAGCAAGGGATGCAATACCTTGATTGGCGCCTTGAACATTTCGACGAATTCAAGCATGCCCTGATTCGCGAGACACAGGCCACCGGAATAGCTGTACGCGTCGGCGTCGTCCTGTGAATAAGTTTCGAGCTTGCGAATATCGACCTTGCCGACAAGCGACGAGATGTCCTGATTGTTTTCATCGCCCGGTTCGGTCTTGGCTATTCCGATCTGGCGGAGGATGGAGGGATAACGGCGGACCACGCGGAACTTGCGAATGTCGCCGTTGAATTCGTGCAGGCGCTTTACCGCCCAGGGGCTCAGAATGTTTTTGATGTAACGACGCGGGATGCCATATTGCTCTTCGAGGATCGGACCGTCTTCGTCGTAGTCGAAAAGCCCGAGAGGCGACTCGTTGACGGGCGAACCCTTGATTGCGTAGAAGGGTACGCGTTCGGCGAGTTGCTTGAGACGTTCGGCAATGGACGACTTGCCGCCGCCCACGGGTCCGAGCAGATACAAGATCTGTTTCTTTTCTTCGAGACCCTGCGCCGCGTGCCTGAAGTACGACACCACCTGCTCGATCACTTCCTCCATCCCGTAGAACTCACGGAATGCGGGATACACCTTGATGACCTTGTTTGCAAACACACGCGATAAACGCGGGTCGGTGCGCGTGTCGACGGACTCCGGTTCCCCGATAGCCGCCAGCATCCGCTCGCCCGATGTTGCATACGTCGCAGGATCGTCTTTGCAGAGCGCGAGATACTCTTCGAGCGAGAAATCCTCCTCGCGGGTTTTTTCGAAGCGGGTCGCGAAACTGCTGTAGATATCCATGCTACCTCCTCACCGAAGTCAGAAAGCAATGTCTGCGCGGCGCGCCTAAACAGAACAACATCGCTTCAGTTCATCCTAAACCCTTTCGAATTTTTTTTCATGCAATTGCGTTGCTGATTTGCTTCGAAGTATTCCTAGCTTGGTGGAATATTTTCGTTCACCTACAATCATTATCCCGAGTCGCGAAACGTTGCAGGCAATTCGCGCACAGCCTTGCTGTACAAGCCTTGACGCCCGTGGCACGTTGGCAGTCAGATAGTTCGACTGCCAGTGTCATTACCCTACTTTGCGCAACGTTTGTGCGCTGGGTCTGGTTGACAATTTGTAACCGCGTTATCCGATAGCCATCCCGGCTTTATGCGCCGGTTATCCCACCACTCGTCCCCTTGTTCGCCTCTGCGCGTGTCGGTGAGCGAGTCAGTAAGCATGTTTGTACGGGTGTCTGTGGGAGTGTCTTTATATACGCAGGGCGACGTGTGATCGATGCAAGCACTCGTGTCTAATTTGAGTGCCGCCTCTACTGTCCGTGATCATGAAATGATCTGCTCATGCGTCCTCACGCATGCATGAGCGTGCATGGCAATTCCCATAACGCGTGGAGGGATACAAGAAAGAAGAAAGGCGCTTCATGAGCGCCTTTCATTTGTGCGCGAAACCGCACACAAGTGGTGTCGCGGCTTTAGCGTAATTGCATCGCTGTGCTCAGGAGAGGGTCAACTCGATCTCGCCTATCCGGTCGATCCGGCCACTGAGTACGCCGGGCGCTTCGATGCGTCGCGCCCCCGTGTAAGAACCTGTCGTGACGGTCCAGAACGGCTGGACCGCGTGACCCATTGCGCCGCAGTGGTTGACGAACCAGACCAGCAATTCGCGAGGATCGCCGACTGGGTTACCGGTACTTGGCGGTAGGATCGACGTGCCATCGAACATCAATTCGAGTTGTGGCGATAAAAAATCGAAGCTTGGTGCGATCACGTCGTAAGGCTCCATCTTGCCCACCACGAGCGCGCCGTTGTTCTGCGAATCCGCTAGCTGGGCGAGTGGCGCGAGATTGGGCCACTGTTCGAAACGACTGTCCACGACCTCTAGCGCGACCGCCATGCTGCCTAGCGCCGCGAACACTTCGCTGCGGGTGTAAGGTTCGTCGCGCGGGGGCAGCGCGTATTTGAATCGAAACGCTATTTCCAGCTCGACGAGTACACGAAAGAATGAATCGTGCGGGATGTTTGCGGGTGATTCGTGGACGAGCGTGGCGTCGATGGGTGCACCGTTCGCCTGTACTCCGGGTGCTCGCGCGCCCACTTTCCAGGCGCCGATCCGTGCCCCTGACAGTGACAGCACTTGGTGCTGGATGGCGTATGCCGCGTTCGCGTCGGCGGGGATATCGACGGATTCAAGGTCTTCGATTAGCGTGTGCTGCTGGCGCGCCTGCACGAGTTGCGCGGCAAGGGTGGATTCGGTCATGGCGAGCGTCCTTGGTTGTAGTCGGGTTCGCGGCCGGAGCCTTGGGGTCGGTCGAGCGAAGTGCGCCCAGTGTACGGG
>NZ_JBAUSA010000248.1:0-7642 GCF_049581465.1 Caballeronia sp.
TCGCGGCGCTCGCCGAAGCGCTGGGCGCCAAGGAAGCGTTCCGCTCGGCCGGCGACCCGGTCCTGTTGCGCCGATACGAACGCGCGCGTCGGGAGGACATCCAGAAACTCATGCTCGCCACCGACGGCCTGCAAAAACTTTTCGCAGTACCCGGTACGGTCGCTCGCGCAGTGCGCAATACAGGCATGGCGTTCGTCGGGGCGCAACCGCTTCTCAAGCGCTGGCTGGTGTCAGCCGCGCTCGGTTAGTCCATCTGGCCGAAACTCACAACTTACGCAGCACCGAACGGAACCTTCCCATGAAAATAACTCTTCGCCGCGCGCTTGTCGCCGCCGTCACGATGGCCGCGATTTTCGGCGTCGGCTATGCGGCGCAAGCCGATCAGACCACCGACAAGATCAAGGCCACATTGCAATCGCGAATCGGCGATGCAGACATCAAGAGCGTGGAAAAATCGCCCGTTCCCGGCCTGTACGAAGTCACTGCCGGGACACAAGTTTTCTACACGGATTCGACCGGGAATTACTTGCTGATGGGCGATCTCGTCGATACCCGCACGCGCACGAACCTGACGGAAGCGCGGGTCGCGGAATTGAACAAGATCGACTTCGCGAAGCTGCCGTTCGAAAACGCGGTGAAGGTGGTGAAGGGTAACGGTGCGCGCAAGATGGCGGTGTTTTCGGACCCGAACTGCCCGTATTGCAAGCAACTCGAAACCACGCTCAAGAGCGTCGATAACGTGACGGTCTATACCTTCCTGTATCCGGTCCTGTCGCCCGATTCGGCGGTGAAGTCCAAGTCGATCTGGTGCTCGAAGGACCGTTCGAACGCCTGGGAAGGCTGGATGCTGGACCACACGGCACCCACCGCCTCCGGGACGTGCGACACGACTGCCATCGATAAAAACCTGAAGCTCGGCCAGACGATGAACGTCACTGGCACGCCAACCGTGTTTCTCGCCGATGGCCGCCGCCTGCCTGGCGCGATCCCCGCGGACCGGCTGGAAAAGGAATTGTCGGCAGTCCGCTAAGATCGTAGTTTGCTGAAGCACGATTGAGCACAGTTCAGTACGAAGGGAGGCGCGCGATGCGCCTCTCTTGCTTTTACGTCTTATCGAATACACATGCCTGGCGCGACGCTTGGGCAACAAGAAAAAGGAATTCGACGCATGAACGCCATCCGATACACCATCGTTCCGAAAAATGCCGCGGCGCATCTTTTTGAAGTTTCGCTGACCGTCGCTGCGCCCGATCGGTCCGGCCAGCGCTTCATGTTGCCCGTGTGGATTCCAGGCAGCTACATGATTCGCGAATTCGCGCGCAATATCGTGACGCTGCAGGCATTCAACGCGGCCGGCAGGAAGATCGCCGTCGAAAAAACCGACAAGCACGCGTGGGCCACCGCGCCGCACGACGGCCCGATCACGCTGCGCTACGAGGTGTACGGCTGGGACATGTCGGTGCGCGCGGCGCATCTCGATGAAGACATCGGTTTTTTCAACGGCTCGAGCGTTTTCCTGGCGGTCGAGGGCCAGGCAGACGCGCCTTGCGTCGTGGATATCCAAAAGCCGGCCGGCGCGCAATTCGCCAAGTGGCGGGTGGCGACGGCGCTGCCCGAGGCGCGTGGCACGAAGCGCTATGGTTTCGGCAAGTACGAAGCGCCCAACTACGATGCGCTCATCGATCATCCGGTGACGCTCGGCGAGTTTGCACTCGGTTCCTTCGATGCACACGGCGCGCAGCACGATATCGTCATTTCTGGCCGTGTGAGTGCGCTGGACATGCGTCGGCTGGAAGTGGATTTGAAACGTGTCTGCGAAGCGCAGATTGCGTTGTTCGAACCGCGCACGAAGAAGGCGCCGGTTGCGCGCTACGTGTTCATGACTGTCGCCGTCGCCGACGGTTACGGCGGGCTCGAACATCGCGCTTCGACGGCGCTGATCTGCAATCGCGCCGATCTGCCCGTGACCGGACGCCCCGATATGACCGAGGGCTACCGTACCTACCTCGGATTGTGCAGCCACGAATACTTCCATACGTGGAACGTCAAGCGGATCAAGCCGGCGGCATTCGCGCCCTACGATCTATCGCAGGAAAATTACACGTCGCTGCTGTGGTTGTTCGAAGGTTTCACGTCGTATTACGACGACCTGATGCTCGTGCGCAGCGGCGTGATTAACGTGACCGAGTATTTTGCACTGCTTGGAAAGACGATCGGCGGCGTGTTGCGTGGATCGGGTCGGCTCAAGCAGACCGTCGCGGAAAGTTCGTTCGACGCGTGGGTCAAATATTATCGCCAGGATGAAAATGCGGCGAATGCGATCGTCAGCTATTACCAAAAGGGCTCGTTGATTGCGCTGGCTTTCGACCTGTCGATCCGCACGCAAACGGCCGGCAAAAAGTCGCTCGACGACGTCATGCGCCTTTTGTGGCAACGCTACGGGCGCGATTTTTACGACGGAAAGGCACGGGGTATTGAGGAAAGCGAAGTCGAAGCGCTGTTCGCCGAAGCCACGGGTGCCGATCTGAAAAAGATCTTCCGCGATGGTGTGCACGGGACGCGCGACCTGCCGCTGGAAGCGCTGTTGGAACCGTTCGGCATTACCCTTGCCGCCGATATCGCAACCAACGGCACGTCAGGGAAGCCGTCGCTGGGCGCGCGCGTTCGCAACGGCGCGGATTGTGTGCTGGCGGCCGTCCACGAGAACAGCGCTGCGCAGAAGGCGGGGTTGTCGGCGGGCGACGTGCTGGTGGCTATCGACGGCTTGCGGGTGACGGGGTCGAATCTCGATACGCTTCTTTCGCGCTACCTGCCGGGTGCAAAGGTCGAGATCCATGCGTTCCGCCGCGACGAGTTGCGCGTCACGCAGGCGAAACTCGATGCGCCGGAAGTGTCGCGTTACGTGCTTTCCATCGCCGATAAACGCGGTGCATCGAAGCCGCATCGTGAACGCTGGCTGAACGGATAGAGCAAGGCAGGGCGGATTGTTCTATCAGTGCAACAATCCGTCATGGCGGAATGGCTTGTTCCCGTCGCATCAAAAGTCAAGAATGCTTCCTGTCTGAGCGCTACCCGTGCTGCTCAAAACTCACCAGGTACAGGACTCATCATGACGACGATTCTTCAAATCAATTCCGCCGCTCGCTCGCAAGGCGCCCAATCCACGTTGCTGGCCGACGAAGTGTCAGCGAAGCTGCAGCAAACGCATGCAGGCGCCAAGCTGGTGGTGCGCAACCTTCTCGCCGACAGCCTGCCGCACCTTGACGACGCCACGCTAGGCGCGTTTTTCACGCCGGCTGACCAACGCACGGCAGAGCAAAACGTGATCCATGCCAAAAGCGAAGCGCTGATCGCCGAGCTGCAAGCCGCCGACTTTGTCGTGATCGCCGCACCGATGTACAACTTCGGCATCTCGTCGCAACTGAAGACCTATTTCGACTGGATCGCACGCGCAGGCATCACGTTCAAGTACGGCGCAAACGGTGCGGAAGGCCTGGTCACGGGCAAGAAGGTGGTTGTTGTTTCGGCACGTGGCGGCAAATACAGCGGCACGCCGCACGATACGCACACGCCGTATCTGAAGTCGTTCCTCGGCTTCCTCGGCATGACCGACGTTAGCTTCGTCCTCGCTGAAGGCCTGGCGATGGGCCCGGACGCTGCAGGCGCCGCATTGGCAACCGCACGTGATTCGATCGCCGCGCTGTAATTTGAGCCGCTGCTGTCGTTGAGGCAAAAGAAAGGCCGCCGTGTCGCGAGACATGGGCGGCCTTTTCACTTTTCTATTTCAGGCTGCTGGTGCGTCGGGCAGACGCCAGTCGATGGCCGCGCGTCCCTGTTGTTCCAGGTAAGCATTCGCCGACGCGAAATGCCCGCAGCCCAAAAATCCGCGATACGCCGATAAAGGCGACGGATGCGCCGCTTCGAGCACGCAATGGGCTTTCCCCGATGCCACCGCCGAAGCAATCAGCCCGCGCTTCGCCTGAGCATGTGCGCCCCACAGCATGAAGACGAGATGTTCGTGGCGCATGGCGAGTTCGTGGATCAGCGTGTCGGTGCAATGCTCCCAGCCACGTTTCGCGTGACTGCCGGCTTTATCGCGTTCCACTGTCAGCGACGTGTTCAGCAATAACACGCCTTGCTTTGCCCACGCATCGAGGCAACCGTGCGCGGGCGGCGCGATGCCAAGACTCGCGTTGATTTCCTTGAATATGTTCCTGAGCGAAGGCGGCGGCCGCACCGGCGCCGGCACCGAAAACGCAAGGCCGTGGGCCTGCGGCGCGCCGCGATCTTCGCCGTGATACGGGTCTTGTCCGAGGATCACGACTTTTACATCGCCGGGACGCGTCAGGCGCAACGCGCGGAAGACATCGGCGGGATAAACGGTTTTACCTGCAGTGCGTTCTGCGTCGACGAAAGCGCACAACGCGGCGTAATGCGGACTGCCCGTAAAGCTTTTCAAATGCTTGCGCCAGTCGGCCGGCAATGCATCGAACTGGCTTTCCAGCGACGTAACCACCTCAGTTTCCTGATCGAACAGCGACGACTGGCTCATACCTCGCCGCCTTCCCCAGCTTTTGACGCGCACAAGTCGTAACCTCTGCGCGCCTTGCTCAAATTCTCCGGTTGCAGATCAGTGAACGCGCCGCGCATCAAGGCCGCGAGGTCATCGAGCGCTTGCTCGCCGCCGGATTTCAGTTCCAGTTCGAGTTCGCTGATCGGCGCGGTGCGGTGTTCGCCGTCGATGTTGGTCACGATTTCGCCGAGATCCAGCGCGACTTCGATCATCGCGCCTTCATGTTCGATGTCCCAGATCACCCGGGAAAAATCCGTGCGGAAGAGGGCGGCCAGGTCTGGCGCGGCGTCGCGCAATGCGTCGCGTGCCTGTTCGTCGTCGCAAAGTTCCAGCAGCGCGTCAATTTCCAGCGCTTCACCGGCCACCGGCATTTCCCATTCATGTCGGCTATGCATGCCGTCCTGGGATTCGCCCGCCGTCTTGTATGTCTGCAACCAGTGGTCCGGCATGCCGCGCAGGCGCAATGCGTTTTTCGCTTTGGCCAGCGTGTGAGCGGGGGTATCGAAGTAGACGTTCGTCAGGTTGATCTTGCGGCCTTCCGTACCCGTTTGACGGTTAATGAGGGTCGCGACCGCGTCGTGAAGCGAACTCGGAAGCGCCAGTTTGATCTCTCGTTCGATACCCATTTGAACTCCGTGAAACAGCAATCAGAAGAACATTCGCGCTAGTTCGGTGCCGGGGTCATCGGCGCGCATGAACGCCTCTCCGACCAGGAATGTCTGCACGTTCATTGCGCGTAAGCGCCCCACATCCGCGCGGCATACGATGCCCGATTCTGTCACGACAATCCGGTCCTCCGGCACCATTTCCAGCATGCCGAGCGTTGTTTCGATCGATGTCTCGAACGTGCGCAGGTTACGGTTATTGATGCCAATAAGCGGCGTTTTCAGTGAAAGCGAGTCCATGAGTTCGTCCGCGTCGTGGACCTCCACGAGCACGGCAAGCCCCAGTGAATCCGCGAACGCTTCGAGATCGCGCATGTGCTGCAACTCGAGCGCGGCTGCGATCAGCAAGATGCAATCGGCACCCATCGCACGGGCTTCGAGGATCTGATAAGTATCGACGATGAAATCCTTGCGCAGTACGGGCAGGCTGCATGCCGCGCGTGCTTCCTCGAGATACGCGGTGCTTCCCTTGAAGAACTGGGCGTCGGTCAGCACGGACAAACAGGCCGCGCCGCCTTTTTCGTACGACTTCGCGATCTCGGCGGGCACGAAGTGCTCGCGCAACACCCCTTTCGACGGGCTCGCCTTCTTCACTTCCGCGATGATCGCGGGCTTACCTTCAGCGTGCTTCGCGCGCAACGCGCCGACGAAGTCGCGCGAATCGCGCGTGCTTGCCTGTTCGCGCAACGCTTCGGCCGACACGCTTTCCCGCGCCGCACGAATTTCCTGATGCTTGACCGCGATGATGCTGTCGAGAATGTCGCTCATTGACGTGTCCCTTACGTGGCAAATCTACTTGGCAAATTGCTGCGTGAACCGCGCGAGTTCATCGACTTTTTCGCGCGCCCGGCCGTTCGCGATCACTTCCTTCGCGATCTGCATGCCGTCCGCGATCGATTCGACCACGTTCGCGGCGTACAGCGCCGTGCCCGCATTCAGCGTGACTATTTCGCGTGCGACGCCCGGCTTGTTGTTTAGCGCGCCGAGCAACATGGTCTTGGATTCCTGCGCGTCGGCGACCTTCAGCGATCGGTTCGACACCATTTGCAGGCCGAAATCCTCCGGATGAATCTCGTACTCGTGGACTTCGCCATTACGCAATTCGCCGACCACGGTGGCCGCACCAAGAGACACTTCGTCCATGCCGTCCTTGCCGTACACGACCAGCACATGTTTTGCGCCGAGACGCTGCATCACGCGAACCTGGATGCCGACAAGGTCCTCGTGAAATACGCCCATCAACTGGTTTGGGGCGTCGGCCGGATTGGTCAGCGGGCCGAGAATGTTGAAAATGGTCCGTATGCCGAGTTCGCGCCGCACGGGCGCGACGTTCTTCATGGCCGGATGATGGTTCGGCGCGAACATGAAGCCCATGCCCGTTTCAGCAATGGATTGCGCCACCTGTTCCGGATTCAAGTCGATATTCACGCCGAGTGCTTCGAGCACGTCCGCGCTGCCCGATTTACTCGATACGCCGCGACCGCCGTGCTTCGCCACTTTGGCGCCCGCGGCGGCCGTGACGAACATTGTGGCGGTGGAAATGTTGAAGGTATGCGAGCCGTCACCGCCGGTTCCGACGATATCGACGAGATTGTCGCGATCCGGCACATTCACGTGAGTCGCGAATTCGCGCATCACCGTCGCGGCCGCCGCGATCTCGCCAATGGTTTCCTTCTTTACGCGCAGGCCCGTGATGATTGCCGCCGACATCACCGGCGACAACTCGCCGCGCATGATCATGCGCATCAGGTGGAGCATTTCATCGTGAAAAATCTCGCGATGTTCGATCGTGCGTTGCAGCGCTTCATGGGCGGTAATGGTCATGGTCGGATCTCTCTTCACGCGCGAGTGCCTTGCGCCGGGCTCTTGACGAAGTTTTCGAGCAGCGCGTGGCCGTGCTCGGACAGAATCGATTCCGGATGGAATTGCACACCCTCGACCGTCAGTTCCTTGTGACGCACGCCCATGATTTCGCCGTCGGGCGTCCATGCCGATATTTCAAGGCAATCCGGCAGCGATTCACGTTCGATAGCCAGCGAGTGATAACGCGTCACGCTGAAATGCTTCGGCAGGTCGGCGAAGACGCCGCGGCAATCGGTTTCGATCTCGCTGACCTTGCCGTGCATGATGGTTTTCGCGCGTACCACGCGCCCGCCGAACGCCTCGCCGATTGCCTGATGGCCCAGGCACACGCCCAGGATCGGCAACTTGCCGGAGAAGGTGCGAAGCACGTCAAGCGTGATGCCCGCGTGTTGCGGGTTGCTCGGGCCGGGTGAAAGGCAGATGCGTTCGGGATTCAGCTTCGCGATTTCATCGAGTGTGATCTCGTCGTTGCGGAACGTCCGCACGTCCTCACCCAGTTCGCCAAAATACTGGACCAGGTTGTAGGTGAACGAGTCGTAGT
>NZ_JBAUSA010000249.1:0-1593 GCF_049581465.1 Caballeronia sp.
GGGAATGCGCGGCGCGTTCGGGAGGCTTGTCGTCGCGCGTCCTGCCGGAGCCACTCGCTGTGGTGAAGGCGGCGTGGTCGCTCGCTCAATCGGGTGACCTATGGGCAAACGTCAAGGTCAGTGCGTGGCGTGCGCTGGTGGGCTTTGCGATCGGCGGCGGGATTGGCTTCGTGCTTGGCCTGGCCACTGGACTCTCCAAGTCCGCCGAGATTGCGCTCGACTCGACTGTGCAGATGATCCGCAACATTCCGGCGCTAGCGATGATTCCGCTGGTGATCCTGTGGTTCGGCATTGGCGAAGAGGCAAAGCTTTTCCTCGTCGCGCTGGGGGTGTTCTTCCCGGTCTATACGAATACCTATCACGGCATACGGTCTGTCGATCGTGACCTGATTGAAATGGCGCGCAGTTACGGCTTATCGGGCTTCGCTCTCTATCGTGACGTGATCCTGCCGGGTGCGTTGCCATCGATTCTCGTGGGCGTGCGTTTCGCGTTTGGCTTGATGTGGGTCATGCTGATCGTGGCCGAAACCATTTCGGCGCAATCGGGTATTGGCTATATGACCATGAACGCGCGCGAGTTCCTCCAAACGGACGTGGTGGTGGTCGGCATCTTGTTGTACGCATTGCTAGGCAAGCTTGCAGACATGTTTGCTAAAGCGATAGAGCGCGCGACGCTGCGCTGGCACCCGGCGTATCAAAAGGGAGCAAAACCGTGAACCTGACTTATCCTTCGATCGAACTGGGCGAAGTCGAGGCAGAAGTTGTCGCGCCCGCCCGCGTGCTGGTCCCGCCGGTCCCGCCGGTCCCGCCAGTCTCGCCGGTGAAGACAACTCATGACGTTGCTGTTGCATTGAGGGGTGTCGACAAGCATTTCGGAACCCGAAAGGTTTTAAGCAACTTCGACTTTTCGATCGAGCGTGGCAGTTTCGTCTCGATAGTCGGGCGTAGTGGTTGCGGCAAGTCTACGTTGCTGCGCCTGATCGCGGGCCTTGAAAAACCGAGCGGCGGGGCCGTCGATCGCATTGCGGCAAATGGCGCAAGTGCGTTGCAGACGCGCATCATGTTTCAGGATGCGCGGTTGCTGCCATGGAAGACCGTGCTGCAGAACGTGATGCTGGGCTTGCCACGCAGCTCGCTCGACGACGCCCGTGCCACGCTCGCGGAAGTGGGCTTGAGCGAGCGTGAACGCGATTGGCCGGCTCAGCTATCCGGAGGCCAGCGACAACGCGTGGCATTAGCCCGCGCGCTTGTGCATCGTCCGGATCTATTGCTACTCGATGAGCCGCTAGGCGCTCTCGATGCGCTTACGCGCATTGAGATGCATGCGCTGATCGAGCGCTTGTGGCGCGAGCATGGCTTTACGGCGCTGCTTGTCACACACGACGTACAGGAAGCGGTGGCACTCGGCGAGCGGATCGTGCTGATCGAGGAGGGCCGCATTTCCTTGGACGCTGCGATCGATTTGCAGCGACCGCGATCGCGTACGTCGGAAGGCTTTGCCGCGCTAGAAGAAGCGGTGCTCTCGCGCGTGTTGAAACACGGATAAAGCGCGAGGCAGGATGCGATCTTCCGACCATGGGTTGGATTACATGC
>NZ_JBAUSA010000250.1:0-6047 GCF_049581465.1 Caballeronia sp.
AAGAAGCGCATGCAGGCGATCAATTGATCGTCAGTGGCGGTGAGGATGTCATCGACGTCTCGCTGGATGATCGGGAACGTGTATTGGCCCAAGTGCTGGGTTTGAGCGCCGTCTGCGATCGTCTTCGGCGTCTCGATATGAACGATCGATCCCGCTCTGAACGACTGCTGGCCGTCATTACCCGCTTCCGGTTCGACGCCATAGATCTTGCAGTCCGGCGCAAGTGCGCGCGCCGCGAGCGCTGACCCTGACAGCAATCCACCGCCGCCAAGACAGACAAACAATGCATCGAGGACCCCGACTTCTTCGATTAACTCCTTAGCGGCCGTGCCTTGTCCCGCGATGACGTCGGGATGGTCGTACGGCGGAATCAGCGTCATTCCGTGCTCGTCAGCGAGCTTCCGGCCGATCTCTTCGCGATCTTCTGTATAGCGGTCGTAGGTCACGACGTTCCCGCCATAGCCCTTGGTTGCCGCGACTTTGGATGCGGGCGCATCCAGTGGCATGACAATGGTCGCAGGAATGCCAAGCAGTTTTGCCGACAGCGCGATGGCCTGGGCGTGATTTCCGGAAGAGAAGGCAACCACGCCGCCGGCGCGCTGGCGCTCGTCGAATTTCGACAATGCGTTCATCGCTCCGCGGAACTTGAATGCACCCATGCGCTGGAAGTTTTCGCACTTGAAGAAAACTTGCGCCCCCATCTCGCCGTTGGCCGTACGCGAAGTCAAGACAGGGGTCTTGTTCGCCTTGCCCTCGATTCGCTCTGAAGCGGCGACAACGTCCATGTAAGTCGGAAGATTCAGCATGTCTTATCCATCAATAGTTGGGTGCGTCGGACGACGCGTGGGTCCGGGCCGGTTACCACGGCCACGCGAGCGCATTGCCAAGACCTGATTCGCACGCGCAGTTATAGAGCATGCGGGCGACGGTCAGGTCTTGAAGCGCGAGACCCGTCATGTCGAAAACAGTGATGTCATCGCGCCCGCGATTGAATTGAGCATCCTTGGTCAACAGATCGCCGAGCTCTACGCACGGTGTATTGGGTGCCCATTGCGTCTCGCCGATCTGGCTCGCCTGCGCCCGATCATCGACGAAAAGATGAACGCGTTGCAAGAGGCCATCGGGGAGTTCGCGTTTTCCGTTGGTATCCGCACCCACGCAGTTCAGATGCGTTCCGGGTCGCACCGCCCCCAGATCGAATAGCGCTCCGGCGCCCGGCGTGGCGGTGATCACCACGTCACTTTCCGCGACCATGGCATTGCGATCGAGCGCCAGCGCGATGTCGTAACGAGCGGAAAAATGCGCCTCAAAACTCAAATTCGGCTGTCCCGTCGCGCTCACGTAGCGGACTTTTTTCAGCGTTGGCATGAGCCGGAGCGCGTAGCTCAACTGCACCCGGGCTTGCACGCCCGTACCAAACAAACCGACACTGGAACTATCCGGGCGGGCAAGTTGCTGCAGGCCCAAACCGCCTGCGGCGCCTGTGCGCATTGTCGTTACTGCGTTCCCGTCGACAATGCAAATTGGACGTCCAGTCGCGGGGTCAATCAAAATGATGGTGGCCTGGTGAGGCTCGCCGCCGAGCTGTCGGTTGCCGGGCCAGAATCCTGCGGCTTTGAAGCCGAGCAGGTTTTGAGTCGGTACATCGCCCGATTTGATGCCGAATATCCCGCCTGCGGCAAGCGACTCCCGGACCAGTGGGAAGACACGTCCCTCACGTCGGCTATGTAGGACGAATGCTTCACGTACCGCATCGAGGACATCGTCGGGAAGCAATAAGGACTCGACAACGTCTTTATCGAGAAGTAGCAAACGCGCGTCATTTGGCATCGTTGTACACCGTAGCTCGTGATACGCCCAAATGGAGCGCGACTATCTCCATCGCCCGGCGCACTTCCATGCTGCCTGACTCCTGAAGTTCGTTCATTAGTGCGCGCCGGTCTGCCACTTTCAACGCTCGCGGCGTGGTCGCCAGCCGGGCGGCGAATTGGTCGATGCGCTGCCTGATTCCATCTGCGCCGGGCGGATCGAGAAGCTCCTTCACACCGGCCGTGTCATCGGTACTGACGAACTGACCTAGCATGTTTTTCAACGTGCCGAAAAGTGTTAGATCGACGTTCATGCAGAGTGCCGCGACATAGTGGCCGTTGGAGTCCTTAATACCGATTGACGTGCTTTTCACTTGCCGTCCGTCAGCGAACTGGTTTGCATAGTTCGCGATGACTTGCGGATACGTTTCGTCCGCCAATCGTGCAAGACCCAACTCTGTTGCGGGGTCGCCTTCTTCCCGGCCTGACAGGTTGTTGTGGATCGCCACAATCGCGTGCTCGGTGTGTAGCAGATCATGAACCACCACCTCGCAGAATGGCGCAAAAGTCTCTGCAAGGCCTTTCGCTACCTGCTTCAGTTGCTCGACCAGGACCCGCTGTTCTTTGGATGGATTCGCCATCTAGACATAATATCTATAATTGGAAATTATATCAATATTGGGTCCGTCGGCGGCTACACAGGCCCTACTATTCGGCGCTCGGCCGCGCAAGCGCCGCACCGTTCAGTGCAATCAAAAACGCCATGAAATTAGGGACGGAAACGTGTCATAGCGAGCGCGCATGGAACGCTTGATGCTTGATTAAAAGCCGCCATTCACTCACCCCCGCCTTGTCGTCCTTATGGAGCGCTCCCATGTCATCCGAAACGTTCGAACTCACGACCCGGTTTTCGCATGTTCGCCCCCAAGACACCGCTTTCGAAGATCAGGGATTGCGCGATTTCTTTTTATATCGTGATCTGGGGGTTGCTGCGGCGACCGGCGGCAAGGTCATCGCCCAGCTCGTCAAGGCGAATGCTGCACCAGAGAAAGGCACCGGCTGGCACCGGCATGAGGCCGAGTTTCACATTGTGTACATGTTGAAGGGTTGGGCGCGCTTCATGTATGGCGACGAGGAGACCTTGGTGGCTGCGGGCGATTGCGTCCATCAGGCGCCGGGCATCGTCCATTACCTCTTCGATTATTCCGAGGACATGGAGTACCTGGAAGTGGTGGGGCCGGCCAACTTCACCAGCATCGACGCGGTCGGCCCACGCGAAGTTCCAGCCTTCACGTCTTCATGGACGACGAAGCCGACGGCGTGAGGCGCTAGCCACGCACGCCATGCGGCTTCAGGAAGCCTCAGGAGACTTCGCGGACTTCAGCGGAGGCTCACGAGGCCGTGCTTCGCGGCGCTTGCGTTGGTGCTGGCGCCACCGGCACGGCCACCGCTCGCGTGAGGGGTTGCAGTGAGCGCGCCAACTGGGAACGCGCATTGAAGACCGCCTCGCGCGGCTGATTGTCGTAGATCATTGCGCGGACTCGCGGATAAATATGCCGCTCCCAGCGCTTGCCGTTGAACACTCCGTAGTGCCCGACACCCGTTTGCACGTGATGCGTCTTCATGTACGGCCGCAATTTGTCGCATAGGTCTTGCGCCGCCAGCGTCTGCCCCACTGCACAGATGTCGTCGCGCTCGCCTTCAACGGTCAGCAAGGCGGTCCGGCGAATCGCTGACGGGTTGATCCTGCGTCCGCGCACTTCGAGTTCATGGCGTGGCAACGCATGCCGCTGGAATACGGTATCGATGGTTTCCAGATAGAACTCCGCGGTGAGGTCCATCGTTGCAAAGTATTCTTCGTAAAACACCCGGATCGCTTCGCCCTTTTCAGGATCGCCCTTCTCGCATTGGAAACGCATGTCCTCGAACGCGTCGAGGTGCCGCTGGGGATTCATCGCCATGAAGGCCATCAATTGCATGTGCCCGGGATATACACGTCTGCAAGCACCCGTAAAACCCCACGGCACGGCGCTGATCAAATTGCTTTCGAACCATTCAAAAGGCTTGCTCTTCGCGAGTACATTCACTTTGGTCGGGTTGATCCGAGTGTCGATGGGCCCCGCCATCAAGGTCATGCTCGCGGGCTGCAAAGCATGATCCTCGGCGGCCATCAGCGCGACGGCTGCAAGTGCAGCAACGGTCGGCTGGCACACGGCGAGCAAGTGGGTGTTCGGGCCCAGGGCCTCGATAAAGTCGATGACGTGCTGCACGTATTCATCGAAACCGAACCGGCCGTCCATCAGCGAGACGTCGCGGGGATTGTGCCAGTCGGTGATATAGACATCATGGTGGGGCAGCATGGTGCGCACGGTGCCGCGAAGCAGCGTGGCGAAGTGGCCGGACATTGGGGCGATAACGAGCACGCGTGGCTGCGCCGGGGCCCCTTGTTTAGCGAAGTGGACCAACGAGCCGAACGGTGTGGACGCAGTCACCTCCTCGACAACACTCACGCGCTTGCCTTCCATGTCCACCGTGTCAATACCGAACGGCGGGCGCGTATGCGTGAGTCCCGACAGGCCCACAAGTTCGCAAAGTGCGCGAAGCGACCGGCCGTGAGGCGTGCTGGCGATCGCGGGCCACGCGTCGAGCGAATGATTGACCATTGCTGCGCCGTGACGCAAAGGTAGCGTGAAGTCTGCCAGTGCCTGGAAGTGGGAGTATGCGAATGGATTCATCGCCTTTCGCACGAGTGCGTATCAGGAAGGATGACCGACTAACGCAATAGGTGTGCCAATGTGCGCACTAGGCAAGCACCGGTGCTTGGAGCGCGATGCGACGAATGGCACGGGCCTTGCAGCGTTCCCATGCAGCCGCCCCTTGTGCCGTCATTTGGTGCGTCACTGCACCCTCGCGTGCACGAACGGGCGCTGTGCGTTGCGCGTGAGCGCCTGTTATTCAGCGTATTCAGCGAGGAGTTTCTAATGACGAATGCCACTCTGACCATTAGCAGCAAGAACTATTCTTCATGGTCGCTGCGCGGCTGGCTTCTCACCAAGTTCAGCGGCTTGCCCTTCGACGAGCATGTCATGCCCGTCGATGATCCTCGCGCCCGCGCTGAGCTCCTGCTGCTCTCGCCGTCGATTCTGGTGCCTTGTCTTTCGCACGATGGAATCAATGTGTGGGACACGCTCGCCATTGCCGAGTATTTGAACGAAGTGCGTCCAAAGGCTGGTTTGCTTCCGGCCGACCGCCGCACGCGTGCACATTGCCGTTCGATCTGCGGCGAGATGCATTCGGGCTTCGTATCGTTGCGCTCGGCACTGCCAATGAACATCAAGGCTCATTTTCCCGGCTTCAAGGTCTGGGCGCGCGCGCAAACTGACATCGAGCGCGTCACGGCGATCTGGCTCGAGTGCCTCAACCAGTATGGCGGTCCTTATTTGTTCGGCAAATTGAGCGCCGCCGATGCGATGTTCGCGCCTGTCGTTACGCGTTTTGTCACGTATGACGTCAAGTTGGAACCGGAGCTGGTGGCTTATGGGGAGAGGGTGCTCGCGTTGCCGGAGATGCAGGAGTGGATCGCGGGGGCGCAGCAGGAAATCGAGGAGATTGATGAACTGGATGCGGAATTTTAAGGGGCCTGCTGGCGGCTTTTGGGGGTTGCGGCGGTGCGGCGAGTGTGGGGCTAGGGCGGGGTGCTGCTCGCGGCGAGTGTGGGGATAGCATTGAGTCCTCCTGCTAGCGTGGTCGTTCTGCTTAAGTCGGATTTTCTTGCTTATTTCTGTTAGCCCCTGTCCGGGGCGGGACTTCATACTAACTTTGCAAACGCGCAAAGAAACGAAGCAAAGAAACGCGTTTTAAACCGCCACTTCTTAGGTGTCGTCGTCGCTCATTTCAGGTTTTTGGCCCGAAGTAGCGCGGCTCCAAACATTTAACCCGCACTTGAACACCCTCCTCAAGCACCGACCGCACACACACGCTTCGCCTCAACGGCCGTAAACACGGACGGCCGTCACGCTCGCGCGCAAGGGCCGCCCCCCCCCCTCGTCACCTGTCCCTGTCTTACTAGTCCTTATGCTCGTCCTTATGCTCTCCGCCCTGCGGCTTCTCCTCATGCTGCTGCGGCTGCTGTTGAGCATGCTGCTGCGGCTGCGGAGCACGCTGTTCCGGCTGTGCATGCTGCTGCGGTTGCGGCTGTGCATGCTGCTCCGGTCGCGGCGCATTGTGCTGACCTTCCTC
>NZ_JBAUSA010000251.1:0-5627 GCF_049581465.1 Caballeronia sp.
GACTGGACGCGCGCGGCGGCGCATGTGATGAGCCCGCCGTTTCGCTCGGGCGAGCATCGCGAGGCATTGTGGCGCGGCCTGCAATCGGGGCAACTGCATACCACGGCCACGGATCACTGCGTGTTCTGTGCATCGCAAAAGGCCATGGGCCGCGAGGACTTCACGAAAATACCTAACGGTTGCGGCGGTGTGGAAGATCGCATGTCCATTCTTTGGCATCACGGCGTGAACAAGGGACGCCTGACTCCCAATGAGTTCGTGCGCGTAACGTCGACGAATGCGGCGCATATCTTCAATTTGTTTCCCCGCAAGGGTGCCATCCAGGTCGGCGCGGACGCAGACCTGGTGGTGTGGGATCCGAGCGCAAGCAAGACGATCTCGGTCAAGACGCATCATCAGAAGGTGGACTTCAATGTGTTCGAAGGCATGACGGTGCAGGGCGTTGCAACGCATACGCTGACGCGTGGCGCATTGGCCTGGGCGAACGGGGATCTGCGTGCTGTCCGTGGTGCGGGGCAATACCTGAAGCGTCCGCCCAATGGCGCTTACTTCGATGCAACCCGGATTGCGAACCGGTTGAAGGAGCCGCATCCTATTCACCGGGCAGGGGACAAAATCGTAAAGGCGGCGTGAAGCAGGGCGGAATGTTGGGATAAGCCGGCGCTTCGCGCGCCGGCTTTTTTACGACCCCGCTTTCTACGCGATCATTTCGTCGCGACTTCGCCTGCGCGGACGAACCGCGCGTGCGTTCGCGGACGGCGGCACAACGCCCGCGCGATCTTGTTACGATGCTCATGTCCCGGCTCTTTCCTCTTCGCTCATGCCTACCATTCGGGTCTCATTGCGCTCAGTGCTCTTTGCGTTTGCCGCGCTGGGGGTTGGCTTTCCCGCTGCGCAGGCCGCCAATCCCGACGCGCTATGGCACATCGTCCACGATTTTTGTGAGCCTGCCGCGCAGGGCGCCAACGTGCCGCAAAAATGTGTCGATGTCGAATCCGCGAACGGTTTCGCTGTCCTCAAGGATATCAACGGCGTCGCGCAGTATCTGCTCATTCCCACGGCACGCATCACGGGGATTGAAAGCCCCGACCTGCTGACGCCCACGTCGCCCAATTATTGGCGCGACGCGTGGCAAGCACGACGCTTTGTCGAAGCGAAGATCGGTCGCGATCTGCCGCGGGATGGACTATCCCTCGCGGTCAACTCGACCAGCGGGCGAACGCAAAATCAATTGCATATTCACATCGATTGCCTGGCGCCGGACGTCGTCACCGCCCTGCGCGAACAAGGCCCCACGATCGGCACTGCGTGGATGCCGTTTCCCACCTTGCTGCGCGGACACACGTATCGCATCCGGCGTATCGACGACGCCAATCTCGATTCCACCGATCCCTTTAAACTCATCGCCCCCGATGTCGCCCTGCAAGGACAGCTAATGGCCGATCAGACGCTCTTGCTGGCGGGTGCCATCGCGCCCGACGGCAAGCCGGCATTCTTTCTCCTCAACGATCACGTCCAACGCGAAGGCGGCGACTTCGCGTCATCGGAGGAACTGCAGGACCATAGCTGCGCGATTGGGCGTGCATCATCATGAACAAGATGCGAACTATTGGAATGATCGGTGGCATGAGTTGGGAATCGACCGCTGAATACTATCGGTTGATCAATCAGGACGTGCGCCAGCGGCTCGGCGGCTTGAGCTCTGCTCAAGTACTCCTGCATAGCGTGAATTTCGCTGGGATAGAGCGCCTGCAACGCAACGGGCAATGGAATATTGCTGGCATCCGGCTTGCCGAGGCCGCGCGGAATCTCGAAGCGGGCGGCGCGCATTGCATCGTGCTCTGCACGAACACCATGCACCTCGTTGCGCCGCAAATTGCCGAGGCGGTCTCGGTGCCGTTTCTCCACATTGTCGATCCGACGGGCATTGAAGCGCACGCTCGCGGCTTTCGCACGCTTGGCTTCATTGGAACTGCGTTCTCGATGCGCGAAAGCTTTTTCCGTGATCGCCTGCAAGAGCGCCACGGCATTGCGACCATCCTGCCGGAACCGGCCGAGCAAGCGGTCGTGCACGACATCATCTATCGTGAGCTTTGCATGGGGATAGTGACGGAGGAATCGCGCACGCTGTACCGCAGCGTGTTGCAGGGTCTTGCGGCTCGCGGCGCCGACGCGATCGTGTTGGGATGCACGGAGATCATGCTCCTGGTCCGCGATTCGGACAGTCCGGTTCCGCTCCTGGATACCACGATGCTTCATGCTCGCGCCGCCGTGGATTTCTCTCTCGCGCAGAGCTAAGCGGTCGCGGCTCGATTTGCACGCTTCATGCCTGCGCTTGACGTCCTTGGTGTGTGAAAGCGCGGACGCACGCCTTCAACCACAGCCTCCGGCAACACCTGATGCAGCGTGCGAACGGTGAAGTCGAGGTCCTCGGGCGCCACGTCGAAGACCAGCCGCAGGTCGTCGTGATCGCGCCGCGCGTGACTGACGTACACGCCGAGCGGCGAGTGGAACAAGCGCCTGATGCGCTCCCGGGCCGCCTCGTCCTGCTCGCTGCGCACGACCGCCGAAAGCTGGACCCGTGACACAATTGCACCCGAAAGCGCTTTAGATGAGCGCGGATTTTCCGTAGCGTCGTGGCCTTCGATTCGTTCAAGGACAAAGTTCATTGCGCGAAAACTCCCTCTGGTCTGGATGTTTCCAGCTTAGAGGTGTAGGCGTAAACACCGCATCAAGAAAACACGCGGCGTTATAAATATCGTTCAGTCGATCCCGTGAAACACGGCGTCATCGGGGCCGATGTAAGCCGGCGATTTCCACGCTGCGTCGCGCATGGAATGCTGTACCTGTCGTTCCACGCCCAACAAAACCGCAAATATCGCCATGCGAACCGGAATGCCGTTGTCGGTCTGCCTGAAGATCGCGAGTCGCGAATCGTGGTTCAGGTCGGTGCTCAGGTCGTTTGCGCCGGGCCGGCCGTCGCGCGGCAACGGATGCATGATCAACGTGTCCGGTCCGCATACGCTATCGACAAGCGCCTGGTTGATCTGGAAATCGGGCGTGTAGCCTTCGATCGATTCGTCGGCGAACCGCTCTTTCTGGATGCGTGTTGCATACACCACGTCGGCCCCTCGCAATCCCGCGTGCAAATCCGAAGTCTGTTCGACTACGTGATCGCCGCGAGCAATGTGATCGAGAATCGATGCAGGCATTTCAAGCGATTCCGGCGATATCAGTGTGAATTTCAGGCCACGATACAACGAGAGCAGTTTGGCAAGCGAATGGACGGTTCGACCGTATTTGAGGTCGCCGACCATCGCGATATGGGAACCGTCAACGATCTTTCCCGTGCGCGAAAATTCGCGCTGGATAGTGTACAGGTCGAGCAATGCCTGGCTGGGATGTTCGCCAGGACCGTCGCCTGCATTGATCACGGGAATGTTCGTTGCCCGAACGAATTCGGCAACCGATCCTTTTTCCGGATGCCGCACGACCAGTGCGTCGGCATAGCCGCTGATCACTCGGCTGGTGTCATAGATCGACTCGCCTTTTGCCATCGATGAAAACGTGAAGCCGGTCGTGTCGCATACCGATCCGCCGAGTCGGCTGAACGCGGCGCCGAAACTCACGCGCGTGCGGGTGCTCGCTTCGAAAAACAGGTTCGCGAGTACGGCGCCTTCGAGCACACGGGTGATTTTCTGGCGCCGTGCGATGGGTTGCATGATGTCGGCGACTCTGAACAGCGCATCGACCGAGTCACGGGAAAACTGATCGACCGAAAGCAGATGCGGTTGGCCTTCGTAAAGAATAGAAGCGGACTGTACGCGCTGCGTAGGTTCGCCACCCGACGGGATGCGCTCGAGAATTTCCTCCACATAGCGGCTGGCAATTTCCGGCATGACGCGGGATTCCGCCGATTCGTCCGGCAGGAGCCATGTGTCGAGGGCTCTGCGTGAAACGCCAATCCGGTTCGCGAACGCGTCGCGCGTCATATTGAGGCGACGCATGGCGTCGCGCAAAACCGTTTGTTGTTGGATGTTCATATCGGCGGCCCGGTAGGTTATATACGCGGTGCGTATATTAATTCACTCGCCGAAAAGGTGCAATACCACGTCCCTTCGTTGCGCTGCACGCCGATGTTCGAATACGTAGATCCCCTGCCAGGTGCCCAGCACCATCCGTCCTGCGTCGACTGGAATCGACAATTGCACTTGCGTCAGCGCGGTGCGCAGGTGCGCCGGCATGTCATCCGGCCCTTCCGCATCGTGGATGTATCGACCCGGCGCTTCCGGCGCGAGGGTTTCAAAAAACTGTTCGAGATCCGTGCGTACGTCGGGATCGGCGTTCTCCTGGATCAGCAGGGAAGCTGACGTATGGCGAATGAATACGGTCAGCAAACCGGTCTGTACATCCTGCCGCTCGATCCAGTGGCGAACATCTCGGGTGATTTCGTGGAGGCCGCGCGTTCGCGTGGCCACGCTCAGATGATGGAGCGCCTGCTTCATGTCGATATCTCCGAAGGGAATTGCGCGCCGGAATAATGTCGCGCGTGCCCTTGGAGTTTACCGGTCTGAGGCATTCAGCGGCGGCACGCCCGTCCCTGAGCGTGCGCCAATGTTTGAAAGGTCGAGCGTTTTAGCTCTACCTGATTGAGCCTCCTTCAAACCTGGCCGTTTGCCATTTCAGCGGCATCTGCTTTTTCCAAGCAATCGATATAAGAATTGATCGTTTAGCCCGCATGCAGCGAGTTGCTAACATCGAGCGATCCTTATCCACGCGTGCATAAAAGCCTCGAACGCTGTCCAACTCAAACGCGTTTCACATGCCACCGAGACGGTCTAGCCGGCGCGCATCGGCGTGCTGCCGCTCTAACCCCGGCCACCGATCCGTGGGCGCAGTGGCAAGCGGCATTCGACGCCACTTATCGCACGCAAAAACCGAACTCTACGCAATTCATCGAAGGAAGCCGCATGTCCAATCACCGCGCCACGCCCGACAACGCGCAAGCCAATCCGTCGCGCCGACGGGCAATGCTTACTCTTGCTGCATTAGGCGCGGCGGCAGCGAACGCCTCGCTAGGGGGCGCAGCATTGCTTGCGAGCCAGTCGGCGCGTGCGGACGGTTCGGCAAAAACGTTTCGCATCGGCTATCAAAAATACGGCAATTTCGTGGTGTTGAAAGCACGCGGCACGCTTGAGAAGCGCTTTTCGGCGCAAGGCATAACGATTCAATGGCTTGAGTTTCCCGCGGGTCCGCAACTGCTCGAAGGGCTTAACGCGGGCGCCGTGGATGTGGGCACGGTGGGCGAAACGCCGCCTATTTTCGCGCAGGCGGCCGGCGTGGATTTCGTCTACGTGGGCAATGAGCCGCCTGCGCCGCACGCCGAGGCGATCATTGTGCCGCATGACTCGCCGATCCATGCCGTGGCCGACCTGCGCGGCAAGAAGGTCGCCTTGAACAAGGGCTCGAATGTTCACTACCTGCTGGTCGAAGCGCTAAAAAAGGCTGGCTTGTCGTACGTTGACATCCAGCCGGTCTATCTCGCTCCTGCCGATGCCCGCGCGGCATTCTCGCAGGGGAGCGTCGATGCGTGGGCCATCTGGGATCCCTATCTCGCGGCTATTGAA